>QFOI01000155.1 GCA_003241175.1 Pseudopedobacter saltans | reverse complement strand
AAGACAACATCTTAATGTAACGCTTCAAAAATTCTAAAGAGAAAAACTTACGACCATCATCCAAAATAAATCCTCTGGATGGATATTGAGGAAGATCAATAGCTGTTCCTTTTGCCAAACCAGTATTATGTTTTTTGGCTTGTTCTATTAATTGCAAAAGTGTTCGTGTCCCCCAAATGAGCCCTTTATAATAAGGAGCAGAGATCTCAATATTATCGCTAATATCGAGACGATACCCTTCTTGTTTAAGACTTGTATCGATTGCTGTTTTTAGGTAAATGGTAACAGCATCTTTGGAAACTTTTGGGCTTATGGAACTCTTAATACCTAGACCACTGAAATCACTAGCTAATATTTGGGCTGTAGCCCATGCGGAAGAGTCATTTTTGTCCGCGACAATAATATAATTTTCCTTTAGCTGTAGTTGCCCTTCTTTTCCGTCCCATTTTTGGATGGACGGAATGACAAATGGTTTTGTATTTATTTGAGAGAACACGCCATTTGCAACAAACAACGTTGTTACAATAAAAAGGTATTTCTTTAGCATGACTAAATATACAACACTAAGACAACACCAAACTCATAGCAATAAAGTAAAACGATTGCGTACAATCACAAAAGTATTATTTCAACTGTTCGCGATACACCTTAGGATCGAGCACTTTAGGAGACCATGCTTCAAGAAACTCTTTCACTTTATTGACATCATGGCTAACTTTACCATCAGCAGCTTCTAAATAAGCAGAATTTTGTGTATGAATTCGATTGCCGTTTTCATCCAAAATAACAAATACTGGGAAACCAAATCGATTAGGAAAACCCAACGATTCCATTACAGCAGCATTCTTGTTTTCTTTACTGTAATTGATATGTTCCACTACATAATCAGCTTTTAAAATACTGTCCAATGTCGTATTGGTAGTCACTAATTTGTTGAACGCCAAACACCATGTACACCAATTACCTCCAATCTGCAATAATATATTTTTGTGTTGCTTTTTGGCAATATCTACCGCGGACTTAATTTGGGCCATTCCGTCCAGTTTGGGATCGTAAATGCTTTTCGTTTCTTGTGCAGAAACAATCATTATTGAAACAAAGAAGAAACTACAAATCAGTAAAATTTTCTTAGTCATATATCTATATTTTTCAATTATCCAAAAATAAAAAAAGACCTGCAATCGCAGGTCTTTAAACTTTCGTATTTTATCTATCTTGCTACATTCACCGCACGTTTTTCACGAATGACAGTTACTTTGATCTGACCAGGATAGATCATGTCCGTTTGAATTTTTTGTGCAATTTCAAAGCTTAGCTTATCACTTTCCACATCTGTAACTTTTTCTGACTCCACGATTACTCTCAATTCACGACCAGCTTGGATTGCATACGCTTTTTCCACACCATTATAGCTTTGTGCAAGATTTTCCAAGTCTTTGATACGTTGGATATATTGTTGCATCATCTCACGACGAGCACCAGGACGAGCGCCACTGATAGCATCACAAGCCTGCACTATTGGAGAGATAACATAAAGCATTTCCATTTCATCATGGTGTGCACCTATTGCATTTACAACAGCAGGATTTTCACCAAATTTTTCAGCCAATTTAGCACCCAAAAGTGCGTGGCTCAATTCTGTTTCTTCATCTGGAACCTTACCAATATCATGCAAAAGTCCAGCACGTTTTGCCAATTTCGGATTCAATCCTAATTCGGATGCCATGATACCACAAAGATTGGCTGTTTCGCGACTGTGCATCAACAAATTTTGTCCATAAGAAGAACGGAAACGCATTTTACCAACCAAACGAACCAGCTCCTTATGCAAACCGTGGATACCCAATTCCATCACGGTACGCTCACCAATCTCAGCAATTTGTTCTTCCAACTGTTTGCGTGTCTTGTCAACCACTTCTTCAATACGCGCCGGGTGGATACGACCATCGGCAACCAAGCGAGTCAAAGACAAACGAGCAATTTCCCTTCTCAATGGATCGAAAGAAGACAATACAATTGCTTCTGGCGTGTCATCTACAATCAAATCAACGCCTGTGGCTGCCTCAATAGCACGAATGTTACGACCTTCACGACCGATAATCTGTCCTTTGATTTCATCCGTTTCCAGATTAAATACAGTGACCGTATTTTCAATTGTCTGTTCAGCCGCCGTACGTTGAATAGATTGTATAATTATTTTACGCGCTTCCTTATTGGCTTTTTGCTTCGCATCTTCAATAATTTCCTGTTGCAAAGAAATCGCTTGTGTCTGCGCCTCATGCTTTAGGTTTTCAATCAACTGAGCTTTTGCTTCTTCAGCTGTAAGATTGGCAACTTTCTCCAATTTTTTGATATGTTCTTCCTGATGTTGGTCAAGCTCTTGTTGCTTCTTTTTGTTGATTTCGATCTGGTGTTCCAAATCCTGCTTTAGAGTTGCATTTTCTTTTATTTGCTTTTCAATAGCAGCTTCTTTTTGACCTAAAGAAGATTCTTTTTGTTTGATTCTGTTTTCGCCTTCGCTAATTTTTCTGTTACGATTATTGACATCCTTATCGTATTCGGATTTTAACAGTACAAATTTTTCTTTGGCCTCTAACTCTCTTTCTTTTCTGTAGGCATCCGCCTCAATTTTGCCTTCTTTTACAATTAATTGTGCTTGCTGTTGCGCCTCCTCTATCTGTTTGGTAGTGTTCTTTGCAAATATGAACTTACCCGCCACGATTCCTATTATAACGCAAACAACAGCAATGACTGTTGTGGTGATCATGATTTTATTTACAATTTAAAACTTATTAAAAATGAATGCTTTATCTTATTTTAAATACAAAGCACCTAAGGTGCGAAGATAATCAAAGCGAGGGAAAAACATACTTATTGTAGCATAATGTTTCGCACAAGCCAAGAAAAGCAACAATAAAAACAGTTCCTTAACTTTGAGGGATAACTTTTAGGTAAAAATATAACGTTAGATAATGGCAGATAACGAAAAAGTAAGAATAGATAAGTACTTGTGGTCCATTAGACTCTTCAAAACAAGAGCTCAAGCGGCCGATGCCTGCGACAAAGGACGAATTAAAATCAATACGACCAATATGGGAATGCAACCCGTAAAAGCTTCCCGAAACGTGACTATTGGCGATCAATACGAAGTAAAAACAGAGGCTCGTAAATGGTTGATCAAAGTTACCGGATTGATTGCCAAACGAGTAGGCTATCCTGATGCCATTAAAAACTACGAAGACATCACACCTCAGGAAGAGTTGGATACAGTCAAGTTCGAAGCTGCGTCATTCCACACTGGTAAAAGATTAAGCAAGGTCGGACATCCTTCCAAGCGAGACCGTAGGGATTTGGAAAATTTCATGAATGACGTCGATGACGACTCTGAATAATCAAAAAGGTTTAACAGTTAACATTTAGATAATATTGGCGTAACAATTAGGCAATATTGCACCTACACCTTTGCAGCAATCAAGATAAACCAAAAATATGCTGCGCAAAGTAAGGATGCTAGCCCTGTTGTTAGTAATTAGTGCATTCAATGTACTTTTTGCTCAAAAAGGGAAAATCTCTGGAAAGGTATTTGACAAAAACAATCAACCCGTAGTTGGAGCTGTCGTTAAGGCTGGAAATAACCCTCAAGTAACAACAGACATAGATGGCCGCTTTCTTATTAACTTGGAAGTAGGCAAATACACGCTTACCGTTTCGCATATTGGATATGACAACAGTATTATCGACAACGTAGAAGCCAAATCAGCACCTGAGGACTTACAAGTTTTCCTACAAGAAAAATCAAGTGACCTACAAAACGTTACGGTTCAATCTAGAAGTACCAAGCGTCTGGAAACAACTAATGCTTTAATCCAATTTCAGAAAAACACTAACACCGTTGCATCTGTCATTTCCGCGGAAGCTATCAGACGTTCTCCAGATAGAAACACAGGAGACGTATTGAGACGAACTCCAGGTGTAAGTTTGCTTGATGGAAAATTTCTAGTTGTACGCGGTCTTTCAGATCGTTATAACCAAGCCTTGTTAAATGGCATTTTACTTACTTCGACAGAACCAGACCGTAAAGCGTTTTCTTTTGATATCATACCTGCTCAAATGTTGGACAACATCATTATCAACAAAGCATTTGTGCCGGAAATGCCTGGTGAGTGGGCAGGAGGTTTGATACAAATCAACACAAAAGATATTCCTACTAAAAACTTCTTCAATGTACAAGTAGGAACGGGTGCCAATACTCAGGCATTCGGAAAAGATTTTTACAAACAAAAATCTGGTGGTTTGGATTGGTTGGGCATTGACAATGGTTATCACGGATTTCCTAATGGCTACACAACCAAAAACCAATTCAGACTATTGACTGTCGAACAAAAAAATGCCATTGGCAAAAATATGAACGACGATTGGATGGCCAATATCAAAAAGGGATCACCCAACATCATATTCCAGGCTAATGGCGGTTTTAGCGGTACTTTATTTGGCAAAAAAATAGGTGGGGTTCTTGGTATAAACTATTACAGAAACAACAATATTGTCAAGATGATTAATCGTGACAATATATTAAATGCTGATAGAGATGGTTTTGGCACCCCAAACAACTCTTGGAACGATACCAGATACAATCAACAAACGTCATTAGGTGGCTTGGCTGGTTTAACTATGCAGTTGAATAACAAAAATAAAATTTCACTAAAATCCTTGATAAATGTAAATTCCAATAGTTATACTATTTACCGTGAAGGAATTGACGACATATTCGAAGGGTATGGAGAAGAAAATTCTTTTAAACAAAATACCTTTTTCACGACTCAGTTAATAGGAGAACATGCCATTGTAGATCCTTTAAAACTCAAATGGTATGGTGCATTTAGCATCTTAGATGGATACAGTCCTGACCAAAGACGTTACATGTATATGCGTACAGCGGGGACAAACAATCCTTATGAACTACAGATCGGAGACAGTTATGACATCAGAAGTAGTAATAGACTATACCAAAGCTTAAGCGACTATATATATACAGCGGGTGGCGATCTCTCCTACAACTTTGACATGTTTGGGTCAAAACAAACCTTAAAAGGAGGTTATATGCTACAGGTAAAAGATCGTCTCTATGATGCCACCATGTTTGTGATTAGTCTTCCTGGAGGTAATAGCGCTCTTCGTCAACTAGATGCGGATCAGGCATTTGCTCCAGACAATTTTGGCACAGGCGCTAATCAACTACGTTTTGACATCTTAAATAATAGTGATTTAAGATACATGGCCAACACTATATTAAATACAGGATACTTACAGTTCGATAATAATTTTACAGAAAAGTTGAGAGTAGTATGGGGAGCTAGGATTGAAAACTATGATCAATTGGTAGGGTCTCAGAAAACATGGTCTAACAAGTTCAACCATACTAAACAGACTGATGTCTTGCCAGGAATAAATGCGACCTATAAACTTAATAACCTTACAAATCTACGTTTATCAGCATCGCAGACTGTAATCCGTCCAGAATTGAGAGAATTAGCTAGTCTGTCACTTTATGATTTCGAATTAAATGCAAGTGTAAATGGGAATCCTTCTTTACTTAGGACTAAGGTTACAAATCTCGATTTACGTTATGAGCTTTATCAAAAAGCTGGCGAAATGTTTACTGTAGGTGCTTTTTATAAACATTTCCAAAATCCAATAGAACAACAGTTGGCTTCAGATGGGCAAAATTTCACTTTTGATAATGTGGCAAAAGCTAATTCCTATGGTGCAGAAATAGAGCTTAGAAAAAAACTAGATTTTATAAATACTTTACGTCATTTTACATTCCAAGCGAATGGTTCCTACATATACAGTAGAGTTAAAGATGAAAGATTAAATGTCAATCGTCCTATGGTCGGACAATCTCCTTATTTGATCAATATGTCGTTAATGTACGATTTAGAAGAAAAAGGCTTGAGTACAACACTAATGTTCAACCAAATTGGTAAACGTATCTATCTTCTAGGAAGCACTGCAGGTGGAGGAAGCCGTCCTGATGTATGGGAAGCGTCAAGACCTGTATTGGATTGGCTGATAGCACAAAAAGTATGGAAACAAAAAGGTGAATTTAGATTAAGCGTTTCCAATATATTGAACAATACCTTGTATTTCTATCAAAACGCTAACGGGAATACATCTCTACAGAAGAATATCGATGCTTATAGATTTACAAGACAATTCGGAACCAATTTTAATCTAACATTTAACTATAATCTTTAATATTCGTTAAGAATAATTTTTACTTACAAATTGAAAACAAACAAAAATATGAAAAAGTACGTTTTGGGTTTAGCTACAATTGTTGCATTGTGCACAGTAGCCTGCCGTAAAATTGAATCGGATGGACAACCAATCATTATTGAAGTACCGGGAGGGAATGGAGGAACAACTACTGGCAAAACAGTACGATTAACTGGCAGTATTACTAAAGATACAACACTGTATGCTGCTGACAACAATATTATTTCAGACTTTGTATTTGTAGAGAATGGTGCAATTATAACTATAGAAGCTGGGGCTACAGTTAAAGGGGATTATTCTGCAGGTAGAGCATCAACCTTAATCATTAAACGAGGTGGAAAAATCATGGCAAAAGGCACCGCAGAAAAACCAATAGTTTTCACATCATCGAATCCTAGTCCTACATCAGGAGATTGGGGAGGAGTAGTGTTATTGGGAAAAGCATCTGTAAACATGAATAATGCAACATTCATGACTGGTTATTCTTCTAGTACACACTTATACAGACCAGAAGGAGGATTTGCAGATGCGGCAAGTCAAGCTGCAGGAGGCTGGGGAGATGCAATTGCCCCAACTGCTGTTGATAATGACAACTCTGGTACTATGCAATATTGCCGTATCGAATACGCAGGTAACGCTTACTTGCCCAATCAAGAAATTAATAGTTTAACAATGTGTGCTGTTGGTAATGGAACAACCATTGATCACATTCAAGTTTCATTTGCAAAAGACGATGCCTTTGAATGGTTTGGAGGAACAGTTAACTGTAAATATTTAATTGCTTATAAAACACAGGACGATGACTTTGATACAGATAACGGCTTTAGTGGATCTGTTCAATTTGGATTGATCATTCGCGATTCATCCATCGCTGATGTTTCCAGATCTGAAGGGTTTGAAAGTGACAACGATGCAGACGGAACAACTAATACACCCCAAACAAAAGCAGTATTCAGTAATGTATCTATATTCGGGCCAAGAGCAACTTCTGCCTATGTAGGAAACAGTAACTATTTGGGTTCTGCAGTTCAGATTCGCCGTAACTCATCCCTTTCTTTATACAACTCTGCCATAGTGGGTTGGACAAACGGAATATTAATTGATGCGGGTACAGGGAGAGCTACGGATTTGAATATCGGATCTACTGCAGGTAATGATAGTACGCTACGTATCAAAGGCAATGTCGTATTCACTAATGGTTTTGGAACTGCAATGGGATATACTGCAAGCGCAAGTGCAACAGGAATGACAGCTGCTATTTTGAATACTTGGTTTACTGCTGTTGGTAACAGAGTCGTAACTACAGCACCTGAAGTGAATTTCACTAGACCATTTAACTATTCCAATCCAGACTGGACTCCTACGGGAAATTCACCTTTGATGAATGCTGCTGGTGTAAACTTTACAGATGCATTGATAGCAAGTCGCACTTTTATCACTCCAGTTACTTTTGCAGGCGGACTTTCTGCAGGTGGAGAATATTCAATCTGGCATAAAGGATGGACCAAGTTCAATTATTAATATCAGACATCTATCAAAACTTCAAGAACCAAGAAATTCTAA
>QFOI01000154.1 GCA_003241175.1 Pseudopedobacter saltans | reverse complement strand
GTGTGATCAACTGACTAGCAAGGTTGGCTAGCAACGCTTGTCTGTGTGCTCTTGTACGACCAAGATTGTTTACTTTGTCTCCGTGACGCATGGCTTTAAATTTTAGGAATGCTGTACCGTGCCAGGAATTACAGCATTATGAATAATTATAAATTACAAATTGTCGATATCATCAACTCCGTAACGCGCAAGATCCATTCCGAAATGTAGACCACGTTCGTGAAGAACTTGTTCGATTTCATTCAAAGATTTTTGACCGAAGTTGCGGAATTTCATCAAGTCTTCTTGTTCATATTGAACTAGTTCGCTCAATGAGTTGATTTTTGCTGCTTTCAAGCAATTGAACGCACGTACGGAAAGATCAAGATCTTCCAATGGTGTTTTCAATACTTTACGCAACTGCAATACTTGTTCATCAACTACATCTTCTTTCTTGTCTTCTTTATTGTCGAAAGTGATGTTTTCGTCAGTGATGATCATCAAGTGTTGGATCAATATACGAGAAGCTTGTTTAACGGCTTCTTCTGGGTGAATAGTACCGTCAGTAACAACATCCAACAACAATTTTTCGTAGTCAGTACGTTGTTCCACACGATAGTTTTCGATGGAATATTTTACGTTCTTGATTGGCGTATAGATCGAATCAATAGGGATATATCCAAATGGCGCATCAGCTACTGTATTTTCGTCAGCTGGAACGTATCCACGACCTTTACCAATAGTCAATTCAATATCCAATTTAGCGGACACATCCATAGTGCAAATAACCAAGTCTGGATTCATTACCTGAAAACTAGCAGTAGCTTCACCTAGATCTCCAGCTGTAAATGCGCTTTTGTTTTTAAGAGAAAGGACAATCTTTTCAGAAGAAATTTCCTGTTCTGTTGTTTTCTTAAAACGCACTTGCTTGAAATTAAGGATCATTTCAGTCAAATCCTCAGTAATACCTGGGATTGTCGCGAATTCATGGTCAACACCTTCGATTTTGATTCCAGTAATTGCATACCCTTCCAAAGAACTCAACAATACGCGACGTAGCGCATTACCGACTGTAAGACCAAAACCTGGCTCCAACGGTCTGAATTCAAACTGTCCTTCAAAATCTGTTGCTTTTTGCAGAATGATTTTATCTGGTTTCTGAAAGCTTAATATGGCCATATTAAAACTTGTTTTTTATTAATGATGCTTTCCCAAGAGAAAGCGAAATGGACACATGAACGAAAAAAGAGAACAAGGCAATGAAGCTCATTGCCTTTAAAAATCTTATTTATTGTACAACTCTACGATCAATTGTACCTTGATGTTTTCTGGTACGCTTTCTCTTTCAGGAGCTGCGATGAAAGTTCCTTTCTTTTCCGTATCGTTCCAGTCAAGCCAGTTAATCTTTGGATTTTTTCCTCTGAAAGCGCTGGTAACTGAAGTATTAGCTTCACTCTTTTCTTTCAAACCAACGATATCGCCTGGTTTCAAACGATAAGAAGGAATGTTAACGATATCTCCGTTAACAGTAACGTGCTTGTGGCTAACCAACTGACGCGCTGCTGGACGAGATGGAGCGATACCCAAACGGTAAACTGTGTTGTCCAAACGAGATTCCAATAATTTGATCAAGTTGTCACCGGTTACGCCTTTAAGACGAGCAGCTTCAACGAAAGTGTTGTGGAACTGTTTTTCCAATACACCGTAAGTGTATTTTGCTTTTTGTTTTTCTTTCAACTGCAAAGCGTATTCACCTAATTGTTTGCGTTTACGATTTGCGCCGTGTTGACCCGGAGGATTTGGGTTTTTACCCAAATATTTACCATTACCAAGAATTGGTTCTCCGAAAATACGGTCGATTTTGGTTTTTGGACCTGTGTAACGTGCCATAATCTTTCTAAGATTTTTTAGTGTCGATGCGTTATCCGTAAAAATCTAAAATAAATAGCGCATCCTGTTTAAAATTTATGAACTATGATTGATGAATTGTGGAACATTGTCAATTGTCAATATTCCTATTTCAATTCACTAAACTCTTCTCTTTTTAGGAGGACGGCAACCATTGTGTGGCAATGGAGTGATGTCTTTGATGATAGCGATATCGATTCCACTCTGAGAGATAGAACGGATAGCACCTTCACGACCTGCACCAGGTCCTTTTACATAAACATCTACTTTACGTAAACCAGCATCAAAAGCTACTTTAGAAGCATCTTGAGCTGCAACCTGTGCTGCATATGGAGTGTTCTTTTTAGACCCACGGAAACCCATTTTACCAGCTGAAGACCAGCTAATAACTTGACCTTGTTTGTTAGTCAATGCAATGATGATGTTGTTGAATGTTGCTGTGATGTGTGCATCTCCATGAGCATCCACTTTTACAACTCTTTTTTTCGCAGCTGCTTTAGCGCTTAACTGCTGTTTTCCTTTTGCCATTTTCTTTTTGTTTGAGGTAATCTTCTGATTAAGTGAGCCCCTCCTTTCCTACTCCAAATAGGACTATCCGGCGGCTTTGTTATAAACACAAAAATCCAATAGCCATACGTCGCCAAACGATGCATGACTATTGGGTATTAAGTTAAGACTATTTCTTAGCTGCTTTCTTTTTACCTGCAACTGTCTTACGTTTACCCTTACGAGTACGACTGTTAGTACGAGTACGTTGACCACGAAGAGGAAGACCTTTACGGTGACGTAGACCGCGGTAGCAAGCGATATCCAACAAACGTTTGATACTCATCTGAACTTCAGAACGCAATGCACCTTCCACTTTGATTTCTCCAGTGATGATGTTACGAATAGCTGTTTGTTCGTCATCAGACCATTCGTTCACTTTCTTTTCTACTGGAATTCCTGCTTTCTCAAGTATGTATTTCGCTGTAGAACGACCGATACCATATATGTAGGTAAGGCCAATTTCGCCTCTTTTATTCTTAGGTAAGTCTATACCGGCAATACGTGCCATATTCTATTGTAGATTTACTGTTTTTATTAAATTAAATTTCTTAAAAATTACCCTTGACGCATTTTGAAGCGAGGATTCTTTTTATTGATGACAAACAATTTGCCTTTTCTGCGTACAATCTTGCAGTCGGCGCTACGTTTTTTAATCGATGCTCTTACTTTCATGACTGAAATTATTTAAAAAAGTGCTTGCAGCCGACAAGGCTAAAGCGATGATAAAATTTATTATTTATAACGGAATATAATACGTCCCCTTGATAAATCATATGGACTCATCTCAACCCCTACCTTATCTCCTGGCAATATACGGATGTAGTGCATGCGCATCTTTCCTGATATTGTCGAAATGATTTCGTGACCGTTTTCCAGCTTAACTCGAAACATCGCATTACTCAACGCTTCGATAATTACGCCATCTTGTTTTATTAGTGGTTGTTTTGCCATATAATTTTTGGGAGCGCAAAGATAGAAATAATTTACACAATATGGAAAGATTAATCTATATTTATTTTAAACATGCATAAATTATTGATTTTCAAATAATTAAAATCCATATTTTTTTATCCACTTTTGTGAAAATCTTTTTATACCGCAATTATTTTGGGTTTATCCTGCAATATATGCTCTTTTTAGCATTATCTTTAAATGTTAACTTGTGCAAGATTATATTCAATGAGATGTATAGTCTATATTTGCGTACGCTTGGCTAGATTTGGATCAAATCAGATGTATCCTAGCCATCAAAAGGAAATTAAATACTGGATAGTATTTAATAATAAGTATTGAATGAAACAAATAGCAAACGGATTTACCCTATTGAACCTGGTTTTTGGATGTATGGCCATCTATGCTGCCATAGCACCAGGATTCATTACTACAATGGACAGTGATGGCATTTCTACCTTTGTCATTCTACCCGAAAAGATATATCTCGCTTCCGTTTTCATTGGTTGTGCAGCTATAATCGATTTTTTGGACGGTTTCATTGCAAGGCTTTTGAATGCAGCCTCACCTATGGGTAAGGAATTAGACTCTTTGGCTGACGTTGTTAGTTTTGGTGTTGCGCCGAGTATGATTGCAATCCAGTTTCTCAAACTCTCGTTTGCAAAAGATGCCACAGGTATTGATACCAACATTTTGTGGTTGTTGCCTGCGTTTTTACTACCGACAGCAGGAGCTATCAGATTGGCAAGATTCAATCTTGACACAACATCTAGTAGCTATTTTAAAGGAGTACCTATACCAGCAGCGGGGATATTGGTGGCTTCTTTTCCGTTGATATACTGGTTTTGCAATATTGCCAAAGTGAATGAGTTGCTTTCCAATTCCTTGTTTTGGTATGCATTGATATTGGTGGTGAGTGGCTTGATGGTGAGTAAATTGCCCATGTTTAGTTTGAAATTCAAGCATTTTTCTCTCAAAAATGATTGGCCAATCGTATTGTTGGCTGTTATTGCCGTTATCGGAAGTTTTACGATAGGTTGGTTAACGGTTCCTTCCGTTTTTGCATTATATGTTTTGTTTTCTCTTTTTTTTATCAAGAAAAAAGACGTTAGTGCCCATACGGAAATATGAATTAAATCTTTTGCTTTTTCCTATTTACCTTTGATTTTAAACGGAATATTTATAGGTTTGCGCCTCTTAAAATTACCACTATGCTTTATACTGTACAGATAAAAGTAATGCCTCTTAAAGAATTATTGGACCCTCAAGGGAAAGCTGTTATCGGAGCTATTGAAAACCTAGGTATTGCAGGTATTCATGATGCACGCATAGGCAAACACATCACCCTACAGGTCGAAGCGGACTCTACAGACGCGGCAAAGACAATCGCCGAAACTGCTGCATCCAAACTCCTGGCAAACCCAGTAATGGAATATTTCGAAATCGAAGTTGAAGCGTAATTACGATGCTTTACCTCATCCCCACGCCCATTGGGAATCTTAAAGATATCACATTGAGAAGTCTGGAGATACTCCAGGCTGTAGATCTTATATTGTGTGAGGATACACGTACATCGTCCAAACTGCTGCAGCACTACAATATCCAAAAGCCGCTTAGTCCCTATCATATGCACAACGAGCATAAGGTGGTAGATCATCTTACCAACGAACTCTTGGCGGGCAAAAAAATGGCTTTGATAACAGATGCTGGCACGCCCGGCATCTCTGACCCTGCTTTTTTGATCATCAGGGAATGTATCAAAAAAGACATCAAGGTTGAATGTCTACCCGGTGCCAACGCCTTCGTGCCGGCCCTTGTCAATAGTGGTCTTCCAACCAACCGTTTTTGTTTTGAAGGATTTCCTCCTTTGAAAAAGGGAAGGATGACGCTATTCACCAAGCTTTCTACTGAAGAACGAACCATGATTTTTTACGAAATCCTTTTGCGATTGGTGAAAACACTTAAGGAAATGGCAACCTACTTTGGTTCGGATCGCCTTTGCAGTGTTAGCAGGGAACTTACCAAAATGTTTGAAGAGACGCAACGTGGAACCTTAATGGAAGTTGCTGCCCATTTTGAGAAAAAAACTGTCAAAGGTGAAATTGTCATCATTGTACAAGGTATTTCCACCAAATAATTTCTCTATCCATTGTGCATTGGCACACTTATCCTAGTTAATATTTTACATATTTTTGAAAACATCTCCCTAACCCTCCCCTTTAGGGGAGGGAATAAGGGTGGGGTTTGTCCTAGTTGCGAAATTTTCTCCCTAAAGACATAAGAAGGTTCTCTAATCTTATTCCTACATTTGTCTGTAAGCTTAACAAGTAGGAATTATGTGTGGTTTTTCCGGTATTTATCTTCCAATAAGACTCAATGCAGAACGTATAACAGCGTCCCTGCAAAAGATCAAACATCGGGGTAAGGACGATACGGTCATTGCTTTTTCCAATACTGGCTCTACTCCAAATTACTACGCTTGCAGCTTTTCTTCTGAGGAAACCAAACAAAAACTCCCTTTTCTACAAGGAGCCGAAACAGCAGATTTGTGGTTCGGGTTCAACAGACTTTCCATTGTGGACACGAGTGTGCATGGCATGCAACCATTCTATGACAAGCACCGAAATTGTAGCTTCATGGTGAATGGGGAGATATACAACTACAAGGAACTTCGAAAAACTTTTTTACCTAACGAAAACTTTCAATCGAACTCTGATTCCGAAGTGGCATTCAAGCTTTATTTGAAATTAGGAGATGATTTTGTCCATCATTTACGTGGTATGTTTTCGATTGTTGTATTGGATCATACGTCCAATACTATATCTGCATGGAGAGATTTTTTTGGCTTAAAACCCTTTTTTTACACTGTTTTAGAGGATGCATTTATTTTTTCTTCTGAAATAAATGGCATTTTTGCGACAAAGCTTATCAAGCCAAAAATCAAACCCGAAAACCTAGCCCAGCAACTCTATTTGGGTACGAGTGCTAGCCCCAATACGATTTGGGAAAATATCAAAAGCGTTCCGCCGGCTAGTAAATTCACTATCAAACTAGACAATTTATCCATAAAGATTGCATCGTATTGGTCACTGCAATATGACCCCAAAAATACAATCATACAAGAACAGGAATTCCTACAGGACTTGACAGATATTTCTCAACTATATCTTATAAGTGATCCGGAAATCCCGAAAGGAATTATGATCAGTGGGGGTCTGGATTCGGGAACATTAGCCCATATTTATAAAAATCAGTCTTCTCATTTGATGGGTTCAACTATCTACGATTCCGTATCCAGCGAGCTTCCTTTTGCTCGATTAAATGCCGAATGCGCTCATATTGAATTGGAAGAATATGAAGTCCCTGGAAAGGTTTCCATAGAAACAATATTGGATTTTTGCATGGCAGAAGAAGAGCCCAACGAAATGCCAGAAGCCACCTATTTTTTGACCAAAGCATTACTTGGCAAAAGAAAAGTCCTGTTTAACGCGCTGGGACCAGATGAACTGTTTTATGGATACAAATACCATTGGCACGCCAAAATGTTATCGAAATTCCCCAAAGCGCTTCTCTCCTTTCTGGCAAAAATCACATCTGGTTCAAAGCATCGGAAATTGTCGGAAATACACCAATACGGAGTAGCGGCGTTACCATTTATCCAAAGAAGCGATATATCATGGCAAGAAATCAAAGAACTTTTTGGCTATGACAATTCAAAAGATTGGCAGCATCCAATAGATTTCATATTGAATCAAGCTAAGACAAGATTTTCCGATTTTGATCGATTGCCTGTACTCAAGCAGATTTCTTTTTTGGATTTTCATTACTATATTTCTTCCTATCACAGTTTTCGGGCAGATAGACCAGCAATGCTCAACAATATCGAAATTCGTTTTCCTTTTTTGGATCATCATTTTGTACAGAAATACTTTAATCTTTCCAATACGGATGAAGGTTTACACAAAAACCATAACAAACCATTTTTCAGAAAACAAATCAAAGGGCTTTTGCATCCTGATGTCTTGAATATGCCCAAAAAAGGTTTCACAATGCCGTTGGATAGCTGGGTTCAGGAATTGAATATGCAATCGTTCACAGAAAAGCTGAAAACGCATTTTGACCCTGTTCTTCTACGAGATTTTGCAACTACCCCAAAAAGAAAATGGCAAATGATTTCGTTGTCCACCATTCTCAGCAATCATTGTAGCATCATATAGAAATACGTTCGAAAGGAACATTGTTGACCATCGCTGCATATTTGGGAAAATCCGATTTGTACATTTCTTCGGTACTGATTGAAAAGACCATGCTCGCCCCGGCTATAAGGTAAAAATCCAGAAAAGATTTTAAGTAACTTTCATAACCTGCATTCGAAATCCAATCCATGTGAACGATTTTTTTGGGAAAGACAAAAATATTGCGACGATTTTTTAGCTGTTCTAAAAATAGAATACTATCGGCAGTCACTAGTATTTT
>QFOI01000153.1 GCA_003241175.1 Pseudopedobacter saltans | reverse complement strand
TACAGGCAACAATGGGTGGTATTTTTCGGGTAAACACCTACTATACAGATCTAGAACCTTATCTACAATCAACGAAACTACCAATATATGGGGCTTTGCTGGATGGAGAAAACATATACGAACTAGTAGACAAATCCAAAGGTATTCTCGTTATTGGAAACGAATCCAAAGGAATCCGGTCTACGATCCAAAACTTTATCCAAAAACCAATTACCATTCCCAGAATTGGGCAAGCGGAGTCATTGAATGCGGCTGTGGCTACGGGCATTATAGTAGGACAACTTACTTTATAAAGTCAAGGATTAATACCTACCTTTTTTCTCAAATATTTCAGGGAAGACTTCGCGAATGGGCGAAAACACGACATCAAATGCTTCTCTAAAAGCATCAACTGCCGTTTGTCCTTTCCAGATACCTTGATGGAATGATTTTTCGCTATAGCTATCTAAATTTGAATTTATTGAAGCTATTTTTTTCTCCAGAAAAATTTCAAGATCATCTTGAGACAATTTTGCTACTTTTTCAAAATCCATTTCAAAATAAACACTATCTGAAAAAGGATATGGCGACTGCATTCCTTTTTTGTAAATATCCACTAGCCTTTTAAGATATGAAAGGAACTTTTCTATTGATACGGAGGAAAGAGTAATCGATTTTGTTTCCATTTCGGATTCCTGTTTGGGATCCACGATGATAAAGGTCATTTCTGTTATTTCCCCTGTCACGTTTCCAGCCATAGCTTGAATATAGGCTCTTAATAACCGTTTTTTAATACTAGTAGAAAAACAAACAGAAACTAGGTTTTTATTATACAAACCACCTACATCTCCAACGATTTTGCATCCTTTATACAGTTCTATTTCAATAGAAATACTCCGTTCCGTTATATTGGGAAATGCTTCACTCAGATATTGTCTAACGGGATTAACCATTTCTTCTATTTTTTCAATAGAGACTTCTCCGACATTCTTGAGGGGAATCTTTCCCGTTAATTTTAGTTTTTGTTTGAACGATTCTAATTGCGAATCGTCCTTTCCCAACATTTCATTTTTGAGAATGGCATTGTCTAGGTTGGACAAGTTAAAAATTTCCGTTTCGGGTAATAAAGTAACCTCTTCATCATAGTAAATCCCCAAAACGTGATTGTAAAAAGCTTTGGGTGCATTACTAAAAAAAGCAACTAAGCTGGAAAGAGATATATTTTCGAATACGGAACTAGGTATTTCTTTGGCTATTTCCGAAAAAATGTCTTGTTCTTCTTTTTTTTCCGTTGCATAACGATATAGTTTACTGTCGTTGCTATTATATTTACTGCTATAGTTGTGGAGAGGATGCTGCGTTACTATAAATTTCCTAACATCAATGGATGCGTCGGAAGATAAACCTTGTACATAGTCAATAAGCTCTTCCACCAATATGGAGGACGGAAGTGAGGTATTGTCTTTTACAGAATTTCCGATATAACTTATATACAAATATTCTTGGGCAGAAATAAGTGTCTCCAAGAAGAGATGTTTATCGTTATCCTTGATGTTGCGGTCTCCTAGTTGGTAGGTTTGTTGTAAAAGACTAAAAGAAAGAGGTTTCTCTTTTCTTGGAAAATCTTTCGCAGTCATTCCGAGCATAGCTATGACCTTGAACGGTACGCTACGCATGGGTATCAATGAGCAAAAAGTAATTCCGTCATTGATAAATAAGGATGAACGCTTGGTAGAATCCAAAGTCGTTAAGAAATGGAGACGAAAAACGTCAAATGCAACTGGCTCGAGATCCATCAAGCTCAAATCATTGTATTGGACAAGATGTTCACTTAGCTCATAAAAGTCTTCATCAATATTGTCAGCTACTTGATAAATCAAATTATCTATAACTTCTCTCACATAGATAATCCATTCGGTCGGAGCCAATTGCTTATTTCTTTTCTTGATGAAACTAATCAGCATTTCTACAAAATGGCAAAAACTGATCACGTCCTTGCTCCCATTACCTTCTATGGAATCGATAGGATAAAATGCTTTTCCGTTTTCTTCCATCAACATTTCTCCCGACATACATAAGCCAAACATTAGGCGTTGTATGCCATATTGCCAACTTACAATATATGTATCGTCCGTAACAGAGCCATCCACACCAAATCTAATATTGGCGTATTTGACTAGTGACCTAACGTTGTCAATATTGTCTAGATTAAATCTTTTACGTATATAGGACGATTCTAACAACTGCAATATTTTCTCAGAGGTAAACTCTTGTTCGTTCAATTCCAATAATAGTCTCAGCGCGTTATAGATGGTATCTCCATTGGCAACGGAAACGTCTGCTATTTTATATTTGAACTTGTAAGGGGCATTGTCAAATACAGCTCTTATATAAGGTTCGTATTGATCAATATCGCTTACCATCACGGAAATATCTCTAGCAGAAAGACTCACGTTTTTTTTGTCAACAAGATGTACCAAATATTGATATAAAGCATCAACCTCTGATGCAATCGTGTAGCAAGAATGTATGCTCAATGTCTCATCTGTCAAATCATCTGAGCTTAGTTGGATATTAGTATCTACATTGTTGTTGAAAATGTTACCTTGAATCTTGTGTAACATAGAATCCTCACGGGGAACTATGACATGGGAATCGTTGTAATTGTTTAGCAAATCTTCAGATCGGAAAAGCAACCGAAAAGTATTTTGCAAAACTTTCCCCCAATTGGTCAGAAGCGGATTGCCTATCAAGGACATTTCCTCCTCTCCTTTTTTATGGCTACGCCACTTAGCCACTTGTTTGTCGCTCTTGTCATCCATCCAATATATCTGCGGAGCAGGATTGAGCAAGAAAAAATGAATATTCACCCAAGGGGCAACCGTCTTTAAAATGTCGAGATGGTAATTAGTGAAAATGGAAAGTCCAAAAAGATAAATGTCGGGGATCGTTTTCCCTAATAGTTGCTGGTTGTCTTTTTTGAATATTTCCTTGTCGATAAATTCTTTAACTAGGGACTTGTCTTGTATATCTTTGGGCGTTTCAGCCTTAATCTTTTTCCAAAGAAATTCTTGCCAGTCCGATGGTGCATAAAAAAGTTTAGGTGTCGCATTATTCCATTGTGTAATGACTTTTTGACGATAGATCTGGTATTGGTCAAATAAGTCAGCTAACTTTGTTGCCATTCCCATGCGTTTTCTGTCCCTTTCGCTTAGTGGCTTCAGAAAATAGGCATACTGCTCCGGAAATCTATGCGCGAAATCATCCTCGCCTAAAGCCTTGTACAAAAGCCAGATCAACGTTTCACGGGATATCGTTTCACTATAAGTGCCACCTAGAATCTGAAAGATTTTGAAAACAATATCGTTAGGAGTGATGAAATTTATATTGGCAGCAATGCCGTTTTTTTTAGCTATGTATTCCCTTAGCCAGAGATTGATACCTTCCGTCTGTGTCACAATCGTGATCGGTTCAAATACGCCTCGCCTGCCCTCTGCGATCTTTAGTAGTAAAGTATCGGCGAGCTTAACTAACGAATTGGAAACTTCCAGATGTAAAGACATAATGGCAAGATAATGTAAAAAAACAATCGTAAGCTAATCAATTGATAATGAAATCGTTCTTGTTGAAAAAGTTTATAAAAAAAGTTAGCCAAAATTTTGGAATATAAAAAATACGCTTCTATATTTGCACTCCCAATTGAGGGATTGCCCGATAGTATAATGGTAGTACGACAGTTTTTGGTACTGTTTGTCTTGGTTCGAATCCAGGTCGGGCAACATAAAAAATCCAGAATCATTAGTGTCCAATAGTATAATGGTAGTACTTCAGATTCTGGCTCTGATAGTCTTGGTTCGAATCCAGGTTGGACAACAAAATTTTTGCACACTTCATAGTGTGCTTTTTTTATTTTTATACCACATTTACTATCATTTCCAAAAATAAAAAAAGAGTCGATGTATAGAAATACCGCGACTCTCAATTTATTTATTACACATGAGATTTCAAAAATAACCTATTCAAACTAACGAAGTACATGTTTCACAATGCAAACGATTGCAAATATTAATCATTAACAAATAAGTGGCAATAATTTACTTTAAAAGTGTAAACAAGAACTTTTTTATTTCCCTTTAAGTTTGTATATTGATATAAAATACGATTTGCCCTATATGGTTTTTATTTATCTATAAACACTATATTGTTTTTTAATCAAATAGATAAAGTTTATAAATATATAACAGTTAGATATTGTCATTTTGTAGGCAACCCTATAGTTTTGTTAGACATTAAAGTTCATTTTTTCAAAAACTTCTTTATAAAAAACAGTATATGGAAAATAACAATGACATCAGTAAGTGCCCATTTCATAATGGTTCCATGAATCAAAAAGTTAGTGAAGATGGTACGCAAAACACAGATTGGTGGCCACATCAACTAAAATTGGACATTCTCCGTCAAAATTCTACTATTTCGGATCCGATGTCTAAGAGTTTTAATTATGCAGAGGCGTTTAAGAGTTTGGATTATGATGGCATAAAAAAAGATTTGGCCGAGTTAATGACAGATAGCCAAGAGTGGTGGCCAGCTGACTTCGGTCACTACGGTGGTTTATTTATTCGTATGGCTTGGCATAGTGCAGGCACATATCGTATCTCTGATGGCAGAGGCGGCGCTGGTGGAGGACAGCAAAGATTTGCACCTTTAAACAGTTGGCCTGATAATGTAAGTCTTGATAAAGCGCGTCGTTTATTGTGGCCAATCAAACAAAAATACGGCAATAAGATTTCCTGGGCCGATTTGTTCGTCCTAACGGGAAACGTTGCCCTAGAAACGATGGGATTCAAAACTTTTGGTTTTGCAGGTGGACGTGAAGATACATGGGAAGCGGATAGATCTGTTTATTGGGGATCAGAAACCAAATGGATGGGAACTGATAAAAGATATTCTGGAGACAGGAATCTTGAGAAACCTTTAGCCGCCACAACGATGGGGTTGATATATGTCAATCCAGAGGGTCCAGAAGCTAATCCAGACCCAATTCTGGCCGCTAAGGATATTCGCGAAACATTTAAGCGCATGGCCATGAATGATGAGGAAACTGTTGCACTTATTGCTGGCGGCCACAGTTTTGGAAAAACACATGGTGCTGAAAATACAGTAGTTGGTCCAGAACCAGAAGCTGCAGATATGGAAGCCCAAGGATTGGGTTGGAAAAACAGTTATGGTTCGGGAGTTGGTAAAGATGCCTTTACTAGTGGCTTGGAAGTGATATGGACACAAACGCCAACCAAATGGAGCAACTTCTTTTTGGAAAATCTTTTCAAGTTCGACTGGGAGTTGACTAAAAGTCCTGCAGGTGCGCATCAATGGGTTGCCAAAGATGCGGAAGAGGTTATTCCTGATGCATTTGACTCCAATAAAAAACACCGCCCTAGAATGTTGACAACGGATCTATCCTTAAAATTGGATCCTGCTTACGAAAAGATTTCAAGACACTTTCTTGAAAATCCAGATCAACTAGCTGATGCGTTTTCAAGAGCATGGTTCAAGTTGACACACCGCGACATGGGTCCTAAGAGCAGATATCTTGGCCCAGAAGTACCACAAGAGGAACTCATCTGGCAAGACCCAGTTCCTGCAGTTGATTACACGTTGATAGATGAAAGCGACATAAATGCGCTAAAAAGCAAAATTTTAGAAACCGGATTGTCAGTCTCTACATTGGTTAGTACAGCTTGGGCTTCCGCTTCCACATTTAGAGGTGGGGACAAACGTGGTGGGGCAAATGGAGCGAGGATTCGATTAGCTCCGCAAAAGGATTGGGAAGTGAACAATCCGACTCAGCTTTCTGATGTTTTGAGTAAGTTGGAAAATATCAAACAAGATTTTGACACTACACAATCCAACGGTAAAAAAGTGTCCATAGCGGATTTAATCGTATTGGCCGGAGTTGCTGGTTTGGAAAAAGCAATAAAAGACGCAGGATACAATGTTAATGTTCCTTTTGCACCTGGCCGGACAGACGCAAGTATTGAGCAAACAGATATTGAGTCTTTTGAAGCATTAGAACCAATAGCTGATGGTTTCCGTAACTATCGTAAGTATTATTCAGAAGTTAGTACCGAAGAGTATCTTATAGACAAAGCACAGTTACTTACCTTGACCATACCAGAGTTGACGGTTTTGGTTGGTGGATTGCGTGTACTAAATACAAATTATGACGGTTCAAAAAATGGAGTCTTTACCAATAAACCAGAAATATTGAGCAACGATTTTTTTGTAAATCTTCTTGACATGTCTACTATTTGGAAATCGGTTGATGACAAAAAAGAAGTTTTTGAAGGAAAAAATAGAAAAACTGGTGAAACCAAATGGACTGCATCCAGAGCTGATCTGGTATTTGGATCGCACGCCGAGTTGAGAGCCGTTGCAGAAGTCTATGCAAGTGCTGATGCGTCTGAAAAATTCGTTAAAGACTTTGTAGCTGCATGGAATAAGGTGATGAATCTTGATCGTTTCGACTTGAAAGCATAATTTTTTAGCTGTTAGCATGTATCTGAAAATAGTGCTAACAGCTAAATATAAAAAAATAACCAACCATAAATGGTTGGCAGAATAGGTATTTTATCTAGTTTTCAAACGATATAATACGGATGTAATAGTTTTGAAGTTGGTTTTAATGCTTAGGGTTGAACTATACTTATTAACGTTTTATTGTTTATTCATCTCCTGCAAAATTCAACAACCTAATTCAAATAAAAAATACCCCAAAAGGGGTATTTTTTATTTCTATAAGTGAAATGCTATTTGCTTTTCCAGCTCTACAGCCGGGACAACACCCGATTGCCGCCAAAGCACTTTCCCATTTTTAAAAATCATAATGGTCGGCACACTTTGTATGGCGTATTGAGCTGCTGTAGGTTGATTCTTGTCAATATCAACTTTTATAATCGAAGCATGTTCACCAACTTTGTCTTTTACTTCTTTGAGTATAGGAGCCATCATTTTGCAAGGACCGCACCATGTAGCAAAAAAATCCACCACTACAGGCTTGTCCGAATGTATCATTTCTGAAAATGTCATTGTGTATTGTTTTAATAACCAACAACCCAACAAAATAAACTGTTGGGTTGTTGGTTGATTTTATTCAATGTTGGTGTTATCGTAAATAATCGCGTTTTTCTTGACGATCACGATACCATCTCTTACTGTATAATCTGGCGTATCCATGTCTTGCAGACCTGCATGGCCTCTGATCCTGACATTGTTTCCTATATGCGCATTCTTGTCGACTATAGTATTTTCAATATGACAATTATCACCGATCCCCAACGCTGGTACGCCTTTCTGACGACCTTCTTCGCTTTCGTACAAAGTTTCGTAATAATCACTACCCATAACGTATGATTTAATCACAACAGAACCAAAACCAATACGTGTGCGAATACCAATAATACTATGTTCAATTCGTTTACATAGTAAAACGCAACCTTCCGCAATGATAGCGTGGTCAAGCAAACTATGTGAAATCTTAGCTGCTGGCAACATGCGAGGACGCGTGTAAATTGTTTGCGTACTGTCGTAAAGATCTATCTGGGGAATATCGACAGTCAATCCTATATTGGCTTCGAAAAAAGAAGGTATACTACCAATATCTTCCCAATAGCCTTCATATTGGTAACTTAATATTTTATATTTTTCTAGAGCTGCAGGAATAATCTCTTTTCCGAAATCTGTAAATCCTGGATTGTCTCCCAATAAATCAGCAATGGCTTTTTTATTGAAAATGTAAATACCCATAGACGCCAGGAAAACCTTCCCTTGTCGTTCCATCTCCTCACCCGTTGCGCTCACCCATTCCGTATGAAGTTCTTTTTTGGG
>QFOI01000152.1 GCA_003241175.1 Pseudopedobacter saltans | reverse complement strand
GAAAAAGACAATACCAAAAACAAGAAAAAATTGATTTTTTACCACGACATTTTAGGTCAATACTATACCAATACTGCCAAAAATTATTCCAAGGCAATGGAGGAGTATCAATCGATACTCGCTATTGACAATCAAAACACAAGAGCAAAGGATATACTTGAAAAACTTAGAAAAGCCAAAAAACAATAGGCTTTTTACATAACAACTAGTAACTTTACACACGTTTTTCGGAGAGATGCCAGAGTGGTTGAATGGGACTGTCTCGAAAACCGTTGTGCGGGCAACCGTACCGAGGGTTCGAATCCCTCTCTCTCCGCTCACAGAAGTAGTGTATGTAACGCACTTCTTATCTCTTACCAATTTTATTGAATCAATTTAAAATCCCCACCAGTAGAAACTAGCGGGGATTACACATGAGAAAATTTTCATTGACTTTATTTATTCAAAAATTTACTTTTCACTTCATCTAGATGATTTACAAACTTCTGTATATTGGGATCATAACCATACTTTACGTCACTTAATACCCTTTCGTTACTGTCAATAAACATGTAAAGAGGTTGAGAAAGAACACCAAATTTACTAGTTTCGTACTCCATGACTTTTTGTGACAAGGTAGTCACTTGTTCCCCTTTGCTGTTGGTATATACTTGATCATTTGGCAGGTCAGAATTTTCATCTACATATAGACTTACGATAACGAAATTGCTTTTCAATCGTTCCAATACTTCGGGGTTGCTCCACACCTCATTTTCCATTTTTCTACAGTTGGTGCAAGAATGACCCGTAAAATCCAACATGATGGGTTTGTTCAAAATTTTGGCGGCAGCTATCCCTTCTCCCAAGTCATAATAGGTTGTCAATCCAAATGGTGCGTCATGTAACTTATCGGTGTATAGTTTTGGGGGTAGCGCCTTAGAAGTTATATTATTGGAGTCAACCACTTTCACCTGACCGATTTTGTATTGGAGTTCGTTAAGATTAAAATCCTGGGTATTGGTTGGAGGCAATAACCCACTCATCGTTTTCAATGGAGCACCCCATAATCCTGGAAACAAATAAACACCGAAACAAAACGCAGCTATTGCAAAGAAAAGTCTAGGAATTGATACATATTTTAAATCACTGTCATGGCTAAACTTTATTTTCCCAAGTAAATAGAATCCTGTCAACATACTCAATACAATCCAAATAACTAGAAAGACTTCCCTATCCAGCAAATGCCAACCAAAAATCAAATCAACATTGGAAAGAAACTTCATCGCTAACGCCAATTCCACAAATCCAAACACAACTTTTACACTATTGAGCCATCCACCGCTTTTAGGTAATGTGCGTAACATGGAAGGAAAAAAGGCAAACAATGAAAAAGGTATTGCCAATCCTGCACTAAGTCCTAGCATACCCACTACAGGTGCTAACTTTGCAGAGGTTCCGCTTACCTGAGCCAATAAAGTTCCTACAATGGGGCCCGTACAGGAAAAGGAAACAATTACCAAGGTCAGAGCCATAAAGAAAATACCAATAAGCCCGCCTTTCCCAGCTTTTTCATCGGCCTTGTTGGCCCATTTGTTGGGCAATGCTAACTCAAACGCACCAAAGAAAGAAATGGCAAACAAAATGAACACCGCAAAGAATAGTATATTGGCATACACACTTGTTGCAATACTATACATGGCCGATTCTCCAAAAATAAACGTGATGATGAAAGTTGGTATAGTATAGATCAGGATGATTGACAAGGAGTACCAAAGCGCATTCCTTATGCCGGCAGTTCTTGTTGCACTCTTTTTAAGAAAAAAACTAACCGTAACTGGTATCAACGGAAACACACAAGGCGTAAATACCATAATCAACCCAGCAAGAAAACATATACCAAAAATATGCAGTATAGATTCGTTATTTGTATCTTTTGTAACGTTCTGACCATCTACAACAGCAGAAGTAACCCCTTTATTAATAGCAACCGAAAAAGCTGTATCTCCACTTGGGTACTCCTCTCCTATTTTACCTAACCAATTAAAGTTACCCTTGACTCTCTCTGTATTTTTTGAGGTAATCGTTAGCTGCTGGCTTATAGTCAAAGAATCTATATAAAAACGAACAACGCTCCCTGCATTACTATCGCGTTCGGACAAGATTTTCCCATTCTCTTTGACAATGCCTTGTTTTTTGATGGAACTGGTATCGAATACGAAAGAAGAAATAAAGGCATCATCTGGGTTAGATTTTTGCGTAGAAAAAAGCTTCATTCCTTTTTCTATCTTGATATTCGCAACTAAATCTACTACACTGTCATTAAGTTTTGTCGCCTGAAAATTCACTTTAACTTGTCCAAAACTATTTTTCGCAAAAAAACTGAACAACAAGAAGTACAAGACAATTAGAAAAATGTTTCTTTTCATTTTTTATATAAGTAATCAATGGAAAATAATGGAAAACAAAAACTAGATAGCCAATCTTTTAATGGGTTCAAATCCCGTAAACTGTACATTTGGAGTCAGATAGCAGTCCTTTACAGGTTCGTCTTTCATCAAATCAGTACTTAGATATTTTTTGTTACTATCTGCCATTACAGTAACGACTATACTATCATTTCCCATTTCCAATGCGGTATTGATAGCGCCTATTACATTCGCACCCGATGAAATACCCACAGCCAATCCCAACTGTTGAGAGAGTTTTTGTGCCATCAATATAGCGTCACCATCATGAGCCTGTATAACAGAATCAAGTTCGGATAAATTGACAATAGAAGGTATGAATTCGTCCGAAATTCCTTGTATGCGATGAGAACCTATTTTATGACCTGTACTAAGCGTAGGAGATTCAGCGGGTTCTAAAGGATGTATACGAACACTGCTGTTCTGTTTTTTTAGAAAATCCCCAACCCCCATAATTGTACCACCGGTTCCAACACCGGCAATAAAAGCGTCTGGAGTTAAACCAATATTGACAAGTTGTCCCCAAATTTCTCTTCCAGTTGTTGCCGCATGAGCTTTGCAATTATATTCGTTCTCAAATTGTTTAGGTAAAAAAACACCACCTTTTGCCGCCATTTCTTCGCTTAAACGAATGCTACCTAAAAATCCACCTTGTTCCTTGCTGACAAGTATAATCTCTGCGCCAAGACTTTTAATGATATCAATACGTTCCTTACTTAACCAGTTGGGCATAATGATTTGGACTTTGTGCCCCAATGCCTTTCCAATAGCAGCAAATGCAATACCTGTATTACCGCTAGTCGCTTCTACCACCATATCGGAAGGTTTGATACTCCCTTTCCTGTACGCTTCTTGAAAAATGTATAAAGCCATTCTATCCTTAATGCTTCCAGTTAAATTATAATGCTCGGACTTAACGAAAATTCTACCTGCTTTTCCTTTATGTTTATACTTTAATTCCAGCATTGGCGTATTACCGACGAGCATCCAGAGTTTCTCGATCTGCTCTTCCCACATATTGTCTGAAATCATTGTTTGATTGGATTTAATGGTTATCATTTATTCAGCAAATTTCCAACTATGTGTAATATTTCTTACTCAATTTATATTTATCCGAAAAAAATATTATTTTTATACATCTTTTCCGAAAAAATTACGAATACAACTGAACAAAAAGATCAAAGAACATTTTTTTTTCAATTAAACAATTTTCATTTTGGACATAAATGACCTGGATATAGTGGATGTGGCACTGTTACGTATTCTCCAGAAGGATGCAACACTTACCAACAAAGAAATAGCCTCTAAACTGAAAAAATCGATTGCAACGATTCATGAACGTACTAAACGTCTAAACGAACTCGGTTTCATTGATCGTACAGTGGCTATATTGAACAGAAAAAAACTAAACAAAAGTTTGTTGGCATTCAGCCATGTATTGCTTAACGACCACGCTTATGCAACATTGGAGGCTTTTGAAAAAGAAGTAACTAAGTTTCCCGAAGTCATGGAATGTTTTCAGATGACGGGGTCTTTTGATTTTCTTCTTAGGGTTGCGACTTCTAGCATAGATGAATACCATGAATTTTACCGGCACAAATTAGCCAGTTTACCAAATATAGCTACCGTACAAAGTTTTTTTGTATTGTCGGAAGCCAAAAGCAATACAGCATATCCAATATGAAAAAGCGTTCCAAACAAACAATTGGATTGTTCGTGAGTATTTTTTCAATATAAGTTATAATTGACTTGGCGCAACGCTTAATTCTTTTTGAGAGGTTCTGTAAAATCAAACAAAACCTTTTTCAAATCGCGTTCAGCGTGTAACAACAGCATCAAACCTTCTTACACTCCGAGTTTTACCAATGTTGCATTTTCCAATTCACCAGCATTTCGGTATTTCATTTTTGATACCACAAAGTTGCGAAAGATTAGTGTTGTTTATTTGTCTAAAAAGCTCAATTTTGCTTGTCTGTGTGGCTCATTATAAATAATTCACCCCAATTTCATCGCATACTTTTTCGGTTTCATTCCTATGATTTTTTCAAAAGTTCGAGTGAAATGACTCAAGTTTTCAAAGCCTAATTGATAACCAACTTCCGAGACAGAAAGCTGTTCTTCTCGCAATAGTCGAGCCGCTTCGGTGATGCGTTGGTATTGGAAATAATCATAAATGCCCATTCCAAAAATTTGGATGAACAGTTGCCGCATTTTATTTTCATTCAACCCTGCAATCTTTTTGAGCGCTTCCATACTCGGTGATTTTTGTAGAGATAGAATCAATGCATCGCGCACTTTGTAGATAGCAGCAATATCGCTTTGGCTCAATTTTAATGGTTTGCTGTTGGCTCGCTTTTTCAAACTAAGAAACAAATTATACAGCAACTCCATCACTTTCAAACGGTAAAAAAAATCTTTTAAAATACCTGCATCAAGTTCTCCGATTAATTCATTTGCAGTCCGCAAAATATCGTCCGTCATTATTTCTTCAATCAAAAAATTATTGTCATTATCAAATAAATACTGGAAATGTGCAGCATCATTTCCAAGAATTTTTTTCAAATATTCGCTATCGACGAAAACGGCTATACCATTGACTTGCTTATTCTTTTTGAAACGACTCTCGTGTGGCTGTGACGAGGGAAACACGCGCACATAAGGTCTTTGAGACACACCTTGCGATTGTTTGGATTTGTTTTTTGATTCAAATACATTGTGAAAGAAAAATCGAATACTATTTTGGATATTTTCTGGTGGCGTGGTGTGTCTAGTAAAAGATTTCTTGACCAAATAGGAAGTCGCAAACACTGCTAATTCTGGCAAAAAGTCAAATGTCTTTTCGAAATAAAGTTCAACATTTGCCTTCATTTTATCGCCAATATGATAGCCCATTTTCTTGCTAAATGCTACTATTTTCTGATTTACGTCAGCGTTGCTCATAATTTATTCGACTATTTTTACTTCTTATTCGGCTATTTTGTTTATAAAGATACGCCGAATTTTGCTTTACCAAATAATTCAAGAAAATGAAAAAGCAAGTTTTGATATCAGGTGCCAGTTTCGCTGGATTAACTTTAGCTTATTGGCTAAACAAATTTGGATTTCAAGTTACTCTAGTTGAAATCGGAAAAGAACTTCGTAAAGGTGGTTCGCCTATTGATGTCCGTGGTGACGCCTTGAAAGTGGTACAAGAGATGGGCATTTACGACCGAATTAAAGCAAAAGAGTTTGCACATTCTAATGATATTGTAGATGCAAATGATCAAACATTGGTATCTTTTTCTCTGAACGATCGTACAGAATATTTGGGTGATATTGAAATTCACAGAGGTGATTTATTGGAAATTTTGTACGATTTAATTCCAAAAAATGAAGTACAAATTGAATTTCAAAATAGCATTGAAACCCTTACCCAATATGACGATTATGTGTCGATAGGTTTCAAAAATGGAAAAACGCATAACTATGATTTTGTCATTGGTGCGGACGGAACACATTCTGCCGTACGTAGATTGGTGTTTGGAAAAGAAGAGCATTTTTCAAAATTCTTTAACGCCTATTTTGCTTTTGCAGAAGCCAAAAATATACAAACCAATAGAAGTAAAAATACAGCGGTAATTTATCGCAAAGTGGGCAAACAAGCGGCCTTGTATCCTTTCAAAAACACAGTGAATGCGGTCTTAATGTTTGCTTCCCCTAAACTCAATTGGGATCATAGAAATATGGAGGCTAATAAACAGATTTTAAAAGAAGATTTTGGCAATAATCCTCATTGGAAAATCCCAACTATCTTGGACGATATGCTTCAAAGTGATGATTTATATTTTGATGAAGTTTGCCAAATCCATATGGATACTTGGACAAAAGGTCGGGTAGCATTAGTAGGTGATGCGGCGCACGCACCAAGTTTTTTCACCGGAATGGGTACAAGTTTGGCCATGCAAGGAGCTACAATTTTAGCCAAAGAATTGGCTGCAAACGATGATTTCACGCGAGCATTTGCCAACTATAATCACACCTTCAAACCTATTGCAGATGACATACAATCCCGTATCAACAGAGGTTTGAAAGTGCAATTACCCACCACTGAAGCTGATTTACAATCCTCCATTGAGCGGTTTAAAACGTTAGAATAGGTACTCTAATTTTTTAAATAGCAATTCCTTACCTTTTAAACAATTTCTTTTCTACGTATGCTTCATAAAATGCATCCCGGTAAATATTACCGATTGGGATTTCATCATTTTGGATAAAAATACTATTGTTATCTAATGCCGCAATGTGTTGTACATTGATGATATAGGATTTACTAATTCGGAAAAATAGATTTTGTGGCAACTGTTGATGTATAGTTTTGATATTCATAGCCGCAATAATTTTTTGTGTAGAAGTATGCACTATTACATAGTCTTTCAAACCTTCTACATACAAAACTTCATTATAGTTTACTTTGTGAATTTTACGATCTGCACGAATGAAAAAATGATCACCTGCATCTGAAACATTTGTTTCTATAGAAGGAATATTTTCTTCGGAATGTAAAAGTTGATGATAGTTTATTGCTTTTCGAATCGCTTTTTCAAAACGCTCTTTTACGATTGGTTTTACCAAATAATCAATCGCATCCACTTCGTAACTATCTAAAGCATATTCTTCGTAAGCAGTGGTAAAAATGATTAAGGTATCAGATTCCTTTATTTGTTTGGCAAATTCTAAACCATTCACGCCCGGCATATTGATATCCAAAAATATCAATTCTACTTTATCCAAATTGTCGGTTGCTAGAAGAGGGCTAACATATTCGCCTATGATGTTTATTTCAGAAAAATCTTTCAACAGACCACGAATTGCTTCTCTGGCAAGCGGTTCGTCATCAATTATGATACAATTCATAACAATAATTTTAGATTGATTTCATAGGTTTTACTGTGCAATTCATTTTTGAGCTCATAGCGATTGGGATATATCAATTCTAACCTCCTTTTCACATTATTCAACCCGATTCCACGACTGGCAGAATCATTTTCTCTCTTAAAATTTGCGGGCAAACTATTCACACAACTAAAATACAACACTTTTCCTTCCTTTCTGAAATTGATGTCGATAAAGGTTTCTGCTTCAATATCCGAACTATACTTTACAGCATTTTCCACAAAATTGGTAAACAGCATCGGTGCGACTAGAAAATCTTCCTGATTACCTTCATTTCCAATGGTAAATATAAAATTGTTTCTTCGTATTTTTTCCAAATTAAGCATATCGTTCAAAAAGCGAATTTCAGCAGATAAAAGCACCTGCGAGCGGGCAGAATCATATAATTGGTATCGCAAAATACTGCTCAATCGCACTAAAACTTCCGAGGCTTTATCCGGATCTTTTTGAGTCAACACATTGGCATTATTGAGTGTATTAAATAGAAAATGAGGTGTGATTTGATTTTTTAATTGTTCTAATTCTGCGTGCAGATTTTC
>QFOI01000151.1 GCA_003241175.1 Pseudopedobacter saltans | reverse complement strand
CGGTCGGAATCTGCAAACCTTTGTAACCTAGTCCACTCGCCCATTTGGCAATAGAGGCAAGGCTATTAAACGGTTCTTTATCTCCGATAAACTGTGCTATAAATATGGCAGGGCCTTTAATCGTTTTCATATCATCATTTTTTAGACACAATAATGTGTCTGACAAACTATTACATCAAAAATTTTGTCCATTTTTGGTTGTCTTGGCTGGAACGAATAACATTTTCAATAAATGCCATTCCATGAACACCTTCTTTAATAGAGGGATATTCTGGAGTCGTATTATTAAGCTTCTCTCCTTTTATATCCAATACGAAATTTCGGTAATGATTGGCAAATGCTTCCAAATAACCTTCTGGATGACCAGCCGGCGTTCTGCAATTGTCAGAAGCTATTGGATATAGTCCAATATTACCCGAACCAGCACGCAAAATTTCTGCAGGTTTATCTGCCCATTTGACAATTAATGTATTGGGTTCCATCTGATGCCATTCAATGCCACCTTTTTCACCATAGATACGCAGCGTAAGATTGTTCTCCTCTCCTGCAGCAATCTGAGTCGCAGTTAACATTCCTGTTGCTCCATTATCAAATTTCAGTAAAACCATTCCATCGTCATCGAGTTGGCGACCATCCACAACCGTATTCAACATAGCGCATAGTTCTGTTGTTTCTAGTCCGGAAACATATTCGGCTAAGTTAATTGCATGTGTACCAATATCACCCATACAACCACTTGGTCCAGATCTTTTTGGATCAGTACGCCAAGCAGCTTGCGCATTACCTTCATTTTCGGAAGGCCGGCTTAACCAACCTTGTATATATTCCACATAAACCTTTCTAATCTTTCCTAATTGACCTTTTTGGATAAGTTCTTTTGCTTGCTTAACCATTGGATAGCCCGCATAAGTATAGGTCAATAATAGTTTGAGTCCAGTTTCAGCTAGTTTGGCTTCTAGCTTTTTGGCTTCATCCAAACTCAATGTTATGGGTTTATCTATTGCTACATGAAAACCATTTTCCAAAGCCAACATTGCAGGTGCAAAATGTGCAAAATTGGGTGTAACTATACTTACAAAATCCATCCGTTTGTCTTCTGGCAATTTTGCTTCTTCCAATATCATCTGTTCATACGAACTATAAATCCGATCATCCGAAAGAAATAATAGTTTGCCACTTTCTTTTGCGACATCCTCACGTGAACTCAAAGCACCACAAACCAACTCAATCTGTCCATCCATATTGGCGGCAATACGATGAACAGCTCCAATAAAAGAACCGATACCGCCACCAATCATTCCCATCCTTAATTTCCTTTTTTCCATGCTTTCTTTTTGGTTAAACAAATATCAAGACAAAGATCAATTCTATGAAAGAGCCCAAGCCTTGTCTCCTTTTTTATAAGGATAATTACCATCATATTTTCCTGGGACAGGAAGATAACGTAAAGCTTTTGTCGCACCAGGTTCCGAAGTAAAATATCCCAATAATGTCAACTGTTTCATTAATGCAAAATAATGGTTTGGCATAGAAATGTCACGATTACCATTATGGTTAGCCGTTGTATCTTTTGCGGCAGCCACTTTCTTAGCCTCTGACCTTTTTTTATTGTATTCTTTCTGTTCGTTATCTAGCTGTATGAGTAGTTGAGTTTTTTGTTCGGGCGTGGTTTCCAAAAAAGTTTTCTTAAACTGACTTTCAGAAAGATCATTTATTTTTTTCAGTCCATCAATGAAAATCTTTTGATCTTCAGGCGTATAACAATCCCTGACCATTACGGCCATAAAAGCGCCGACTTTGGCATCTTTTGCACCCGGAGTAGATGTTTTGGGTAAAATAGTTTCCGCTATTTCATCCATGTAGGTTGTCTGTTCAGGTTTGAACAAATCTTCTACCGTACTTGATGTCGGCGTCTTCTCTTTACATCCAGCCAAAAATAATTCACCACCGACTACAGATCCTCCGACCAACAACGCAACACTTTTCAATACACTTCTTCTATCCATATAAAAGAAAATTAAGAGTTATCAATTATAATATTTCTACAAATTACCTTTTTTTAATTCATTAACTGCATGGTCAACTGCCCTTGCCGTCAAAGCCATATAAGTCAACGAAGGATTTTGACAAGCAGACGATGTCATGGCAGCTCCATCCGTAACGAATACGTTAGGCGCATCCCATACTTGGTTAAAGCTATTCAAAACCGATGTTTTAGGATCACGTCCCATCCTCGCAGTTCCCATTTCGTGGATACCCATTCCCAATACAGCTTCTTGTTTGTAGGAATGGATATTTTTTACACCAGCAGCTTCCAACATTTCTTTGGCATCGTTTTCCATATCCACACGCATTTTTAACTCATTATCCCTAACGATGGCATTAATAGCTAAAACAGGCAATCCCCATTTGTCTTTTTTGTTTTTGTCCAAATACATATGGTTGTCGTGGTAAGGAAGTGTTTCACCAAAACCACCAATACCCATTGTCCAGCTGCCAGGTTCGGACAAGGCATCTTTAAATGCTCCACCAATATTCATTTCGGCAATCTCTCGACCCCAACCTTCTCGACTAGCACCTCCTTGATAGCCAAAACCACGTATGTAATCTCGTTTTTCTCCATTTAGATTTCGGTAACGCGGTATGTAAATACCATTTGCTCTACGACCATAGTAATACTTATCTTCATAGCCATCGACCGTACCTCCAGCGCCTACACGTAGATGATGATCCATGATATTATGCCCCAACTCACCACTACTACTACCCAAACCTTCAGGCCATATATCCGTTGCAGAATTCATCAAGACCCAAGCACTATTCAACGCAGAGGCATTTAGGAAAATGATTTTTGCATAGTATTCATAAGTCTTGTTCGTCTCCGCATCCAATATCTCTACACCCTTTGCTTTTTTTGTGTTTTTGTCATAAATGATTTTCGTAACTATACTCCAAGGACGAAGTGTAAGATTTCCCGTATTTGTTGCAGCAGGCAACGTCGAAGATTGCGTACTGAAATATGCACCAAAAGGACAGCCCAACCAACACTTGTTTCTATATTGGCAATTTGTTCTTTCCTGCAGTGGTTCTGTGATATTGGCTACACGACCGATAATCATGTGTCGTTGCGATTTATAGTGACTTTCCAAACGCTTTTTGACGTCTTTTTCAACTATGTTCATTTCCATAGGAGGCATGAACTCCCCATCAGGCAAAATGAAATTTAGTCCATCTTTATTTCCGGAAATACCCGCAAATTTTTCTACATAACTATACCAAGGTGCTAAATCGGCATAACGAATAGGCCAATCAACACCAATACTATCCTTAAGATTTGCCTCAAAGTCGATATCATGCAACCGATAGGATTGCCTCCCCCACATCAAGGACCGACCACCAACATGATAACCTCTAAACCAATCAAACGGTTTGTCTTCCACATAGGGCGATTCCTTTTCATTAACCCAATAATCAAGATTGGTTTCGTTCAAGGGATAATCTCTTTTAAGCACAGGATAATCCTCAATCATTTTTTGTGTACGTCCACCACGATGTTCATATTCCCAGGGAGCTTTGTTGGCATTTGTATAGTCCTTTATGTGTTCGATATTACGACCTCGTTCCAGCATCAGCGTCTTCAATCCCTTTTCTGTTAATTCCTTTGCAGCCCAGCCTCCAGAGACTCCGGAACCTATGACTATCGCATCAAACGTATTGTTTGGCATAAAGTATAGTTTATTTTAAAAAAAGTATCTAAGCGTCAATTGAAATACCCTTCCTACATTTTACAATAGAAAGGTTAGAATGCAAATCAATCGTCATTGGGTTTCAAATATAAATTTTCTTTTTAGGAACTAGGTTAAATTTTTGTTCTTTTTTGGATCGTTTAGTTTTCATTTACAGTTGCAATAAAACATTTTACCTAACTTCGAAACTGTTAAAAATTTATAAGAAAAACGGTTTTGCTTGAAAGGATTAAACAATATTGCCATACATAAAAAATAACTCTGCATGGAAAAATCAAAGCAACTTTCTGCCGAAGAAAAAAGTACAGCATCTAGGCGTTCCTTTATTCGAAACTCTGCTATGGCGCTTGCCGGTTTTTATATAGTACCTCGCCATGTGCTTGGCGGCAGAGGATATATCGCACCAAGTGATAAACTTCTTATTGCTGGTATTGGAGCCGGCGGTAAAGGAGGTGATGACATCAAACATTTTGCTAAAAGCCCTAGAGCGGAGATTGCATTTTTATGTGACGTGGACGATAGGCGAGCTAAAGAATGTGTAGACATGTTTCCGAAAGCTAAGTACTACAATGATTGGCGCGAACTATTAGATAAAGAAGCTAAGAATTTCGATGCAGTTTCTGTAGGCACTCCCGACCACAACCATGCCATAATTGCATTTAATGCGATGCAGGTGAAAAAGCACGTTTATGTGCAAAAGCCATTGACACATGACATTTACGAAGCTAGAATGCTGGGTGAAGCTTCCAAAAAATACAAAATTGTCTCGCAGATGGGAGACCAAGGATCTTCTGGAGATGGCGTCCGATTGATGAGAGAATGGTATGATGCTGGGTTGATTGGAGATGTTCATACGGTAGACGTGTGGACAGATCGTCCCGTATGGCCTCAAGGTATCTCTTGGCCTAAAGCTACAGCACAGGTGCCACCTACATTGAAATGGGATCTTTGGTTAGGAACTGCTCCGCAAAAAGACTATATTGAAAATCTTGTTCCTTTTAACTGGCGCGGTTGGTGGGATTATGGCACCGGAGCTTTAGGAGATATGGGTTGTCACTTAATAGGACCTGTATTTCGCATATTGGAACCAGGTTTCCCTATTGATGTAAGCTGTAGCGTTTCGACGCTTTATGGTGGCGAGTTTAGAGAGGATTATCTACCTGATGCGGGTCCCGTTTCGTCATCTGTTCATTTTCACTATCAAAAGAAAAATGGCAAAAAACTAAAAATCAACTGGATGGATGGAGGTATCAAGCCTGAAAAACCAGAGATGATGCCCGATAATGTCAAGATTGCCGCTAACGGCGTTATTTTTCACGGGGGCAAAGGTTTAATGATATGCGATGTATATGGCAATTCACCTAAATTGTTTCCACTTAGCTTAAATGAACAAGCCAAAGCCTTACCACAAAAAATTGCCAGAGTGGTTGGAGGAGCAGAGGGCCATTATTCGCAATGGATCGATGCCTGTCTAGCGGGCTATGCAAAAGGTGCCAATGCAGTTTCCTCTCCTTTTGATTCCTATGCAGTGCCTCTTACGGAAAGTATATTGATGGGAAACCTCGCCATTAGAAGTTTTAACTATCGCCAGCAAAAAGTAAACTCAAATGGTTTTGAATTTCCTGCAAGAGGATTGACATTGGATTGGGATGCCGCCAACATGAAAGTAACTAACTTCGAGCAAGCAAATCAATATGTAAAACGAACCTATCGTCCAGGTTGGGGCGAATTGAAATTCTAATTCACTTTTTTTCTCCTAAATAAAAATGCATTCTAGTTGTAGAAACTAGAATGCATTTTATCATATAACAAAAACTATGAACTATGCTTCTTGTAAGAACGGATATTTATAGTCAGTAGGAGGATTAAATGTTTCCTTAATACTACGAGCACTTAACCATCTGTAAAGATTCAGTTTACTACCTGCTTTGTCATTGGTTCCGGAAGCTCTAGCACCACCGAATGGTTGCTGCCCAACTACCGCACCAGTAGGTTTGTCATTTATATAGAAATTACCAGCTGCATGACGTAGTTTATCACTTACAAGATCAACCGCTTTACGGTCTTTGGAGATGATCGAACCAGTCAATGCATAAGGTGAGGTTTTGTCTACGAGTTCAATTGTTTTTTCAAAATCCGCATCCTGATAGACATATATAGTTAAAACGGGTCCAAATATTTCTTCTTTTAATGTTACGTAATCTTCTTTCAAAGCTTTGATAATTGTAGGTTCTATGAAGAAACCTTCCGTTTTGTCATAGTTGCCACCAACTAAAATCTCCGCATCTGGAGATACTTTTGCAGCATCAATGTATTTGGTAATTTTATCAAAACTGGGTTCGTGTATAACGGCATTGATGAAATTAGTAAAATCTTCTACAGTTCCCATTTTGAATGTCTTCACCATAGCAATTAATTTATCCAAAATCTCATCAGCCAAACTAGCCGGAATATAAGCTCTTGATGCAGCTGAACATTTCTGTCCCTGGTATTCAAAAGACCCTCTAGCCAATGCTACAACAGTTGCGTCCACATCAGCACTTGGGTGAACTAATACAAAATCCTTACCGCCAGTTTCGCCGACAATTCTTGGGAACGTACGATACAAATCAATATTGTTGCCAATAGTTTTCCAAATGTGTTTGAATACAGCAGAAGAACCTGTAAAGTGAATACCCGCAAAATCTTTATGAGAAAAGCAAACATCGCCCAAAACAGCTCCATCCGTAATAACCATATTGATTACACCATCAGGCAAACCTGCCTCTTTCAAAATTTTCATTATGAAATAAGCACTATAAGCTTGAGCCTCGGCAGGTTTCCACACCACTGTGTTGCCACACAATGCAGGTGCGCAAGGCAAGTTACCACTAATAGCCGTAAAGTTAAAAGGCGTAATTGCCAAAACAAAACCTTCCAAAGGACGCCAATCTGTCAAGTCGTGAATTCCCGCGGAAGAACCTGGTTGTTCCGCATGTATTTCACTTAGATAATGAACATTAAAACGGAGGAAATCTATCAATTCGCAAGCACTATCAATATCTGCTTGATAGGCACTTTTACTTTGACCTAACATTGTAGCAGCGTTCAGCTCTTGCTTGTACTTAGTTGAAATCAGTTCAGCTGCTCTAAGGAAGATGGCAGCTCTAGATTCCCAAGGCATCCTTTCCCAGTCATGTTTTGCGGCTAAAGCAGCGTCAATAGCAGCATTTACATGAGAAGCATCACCCATATGAAAATGCCCTAATGTGTGTTTTCTTTCATGCGGAGGATGGATGGCGATTTTATTTCCGGTTCTAACTTCTTCTGCTCCAATATAAAGTGGAATATCTACTTGTTCACTCTTAAGTCTTTGAAGAGCTTCTTTCAATTGCTTTTTCTCCGGTGATCCCGGTGCGTAACTCAAGCCCGGTTCGTTTTGTGGACGGGCATAATAAAAAGTACCTACACTCATGATTTTAAATTGTATAATTTTTAATTAAGCCTGGGCTGTTGGACCTCCGAAATTCATTATAAGGTCAGCATTAGCCTCTTTTATTTGGCCATTTTCTTTTTCGTAGTTTTTGACATTGTCAGCCAATGCTTCCAAAAATCTTTTTGCATGGATAGGCGACATTATAACACGAGATTTTACTTTACTTTTAGGCAAACCAGGCATGATATTGACGAAATCCAATATAAATTCGGCTTGGCTATGTGTTATGATAACCAAATTGGAGTAAGAGCCCTCTCCTATCTCTTCCGTAATTTCAATATTCAGTTGGCCATCTTTTGGTTCTTGTTGCATGTTTTATCTTTACTTATTGTTTATTCTATTGTTTTTTCTACGTGTATTAATCGTCCATCAGAATCCATCCCTTCCAATACAACTTTGAAGGATTTGGAAATATCATTATTGAAGAAATTGAAATGGAATTCGCTATTTTGACTATCTGTCAATACAGTAGGAACCCAATACAATGTAGACCTCAAGTCAGGTTTTTCATAGTTTTCGTCCAACCGATCATAGTTAGGTACGTAGAATTGTTTCATAGATGAATAACCAGCAATCAATTGATGAGGCAGGCCACCACTAGTATTACTGCTTGGTCCCCTTTCATCACCTCTTTTGGTATAAATGGCACTTGCGCCACCACTGCCGCCACCAAATCCACCCATGAAAGGAGGAGGCATTGTTTTAACATAAGCCATA
>QFOI01000150.1 GCA_003241175.1 Pseudopedobacter saltans | reverse complement strand
AAGAGATTGCTTCGTCATTCTTCCTCGCAATGACGGACATTTTTGTTGAAATGCGATAGCAGTCAAACGTCATTGCGAACGAAGTGAAGCAATCTAAGTGCCGAATTAATGAAAAAATTCTCTATCTAAATGCACAACGGGTTAATATTTGGAATATCATTTAGGTAATTGCAATAGGCGCTATCACTGAATTGAATCTTTGTTATAAAAGAAAGCTACGAGATCTGTCACTTTTGTCCAGTTCGAAATATGATGTTTAAATCCAGTTTTTAAAGAAATGGAATTGCTGTTAATCAACCCTGCTTGTATTAAAGTCGGACCTTCTGCAAGTAAACTGTTCATTGTTTTTCCTATTGGCATAACGAATGCTATATGACCAGGTTTGTGATTGTTTGGGTTCTTAGCCACCGCAATAACGATACAACCCATGTTCGCAAGATTTTGCGCTGTGAAGAAAACACTGTCTTTTATTTGACTCCATCCAGCATTTCTTGCATCCTTTGTAAAAAGCCAGTCGTACTGCGCATTCGCTAATAATTCTGTTGTATGCTCAGGAGGGCGAAGGATGTAAATATTGTTTTGCTTACATACGGATGCCACAAAAGCGCTGCAATGTGTTTTGATGCCCTTAGTGGCATTTGCTTTGTCAGGTTCTCCCGTTTCCCAATTAATATGATGTCCTGCAATCCATAAATTTTCAACATTTTCATTCAGGTAAAAATTTCGAAGTTTAAGTCCGTCAGAACTAAGCGGTGCGACAGTTTGGCCGAAAATGGCAATAGCAGAGAAGAAGAATATTACAATGGAGATAATCTTTTTCATAATTCTTACTAAATTTAAGAAAACAATCCTAAACGTAAACTGATTGATTAAAAAACACACAGATTTAATAGAACGCAGATTGACTGACATTTTATCCTGTTTCTATTAAATGGCAGATTATTTGTCATAAACAAACCGAATCGTCACAAATAAATCAATTATGTCAAAGAATACACATACGGAAGAAGAAGAATTGAACAAAAAAGCTGAAGAAAACGCACAAGAAGATCTGCAAGCAGAAGGAAATGAGGCTTTTGCTCCGGAAGAATCTTTAGATGGTGGAGAAACAGAGTCTTTGAATGCTGCGTTATCAGAACAAAAGGACAAATATGTCCGATTGATGGCGGAATTTGAAAACTATAAAAGAAGGAAAGCTTCTGAAATACAAGACATCAACAAAACTGCAGGAAAAGAAATTGTAGTGGCGTTGTTGGACGTTTTGGATGACATAGACCGCGCAGAAACCCAATTGGAAAAAAGCGATGATGTCAACCAGATTAAGGAAGGTATTGGATTGATTTTCAATAAGTTTAGAAAAACTTTGATTTCTAAAGGCCTAAAAGAAATGGAAAGCATCCATACCGAATTTGATACCGAAAAGCATGAAGCAATTACGCAGATTCCTGCACCAACAGAGGAATTGCAAGGAAAAGTATTGGATCAAGTCAAAAAAGGTTATTACCTCAACGACAAATTAATCCGTCACGCACAAGTCGTTATTGGGCAATAATTCGGGTTTAAAAATAGCAAAAAATTACAGCCCCTTACAACAACTATTTGTTGCAAGGGGCTGCATGGTTAAATAAATTGTAAAGAAATTTTGTTTTAAAGCGGTCATTTTTATGAAAAGAGATTATTACGAGGTGTTGGAAGTGACGAAGACAGCGACTACCGAAGAGATCAAAAAGGCATATAGAAAAACTGCCATGAAATACCATCCGGACAGAAATCCGGGTGACAAAGTGGCGGAAGAAAAATTTAAAGAAGCTGCTGAGGCCTACGAGGTATTGAGTGACACCGACAAAAAAGCCAAGTATGATAGATACGGGCATTCTGCTTTTGCCCCAGGATCTGGTGGTTTTGGTGGTGGCGGTGGTATGAATATGAACGATATATTCAGCCAATTTGGTGATATCTTCGGAGATGGTATGTTTGGAGATTTTTTTGGCGGCGGTGGCAGTCGTCAAAGCGGTGGTGGTCGTGGTACTCGAGGTAGTAATCTTCGCGTAAAAATCAAACTCAACTACGAAGAAATGGCCAAAGGTGTTACCAAAAACATCAAGGTTAAGAAATATGTGCCTTGTTCTACTTGTGGTGGTACTGGTGCAAAAGACAAAAACAGTTTTCATACTTGTTCCACTTGCGGTGGTTCCGGTCAGGTGAGAAAAGTGGCCAATACATTTTTGGGACAGATGCAGACTGTTGCTACTTGTCCAACTTGTAATGGGGAAGGAACAACAATTACCGCAAAATGTACTTCTTGTAAAGGAGAAGGCCGTATGTACGGAGAAGAAACGGTTAGCATTGAAATCCCGGCTGGTGTGCAAGGTGGTATGCAGTTAAGTATGCGTGGAAAAGGTAATGCTGGCGAGCATGGCGGTGCTGCGGGCGATCTCATCATATTGATTGAAGAAGAAGCGCATGCTGAATTGCATAGAGATGGACTCAATGTCGGATATGATTTACACATCACATTCATTGATGCTGTATTTGGAACACAGGTTGAAGTGCCAACCATTGATGGAAAAGCCAAAATTAAAATTCCGGCCGGAACGCAAAGTGGAAAAATCTTCCGCCTAAAAGGAAAAGGCTTCCCTGATGTAAACGGCTATGGTCGTGGTGACGAGTTAATCAATGTAAGTGTGTGGACGCCGACTTCTGTTTCCAATGAAGAAAAGGAAATGTTGGAAAAAATGCGTAACAGTGAAAACTTCAAACCAAAAGCGGAAAAAACGGAAAAAAGCTTTTTCGATAAAATAAAGGATATTTTCAATTAATATCTGATCTTCAATAAATAAAATAGGCTGACAAATATTTGTCAGCCTATTTTATTTAGGTTCTATTTTGCACCTGGAGGGCAATTTCGTTTTAAATACTCTGTAAATATTGTTCTAAGGTGCTTAGATGTGCCTTCTCCTTCACTTATAGAATGTGTTCTATTGGGATAAGCCATAAATTCAAATACTTTGTCGTACTTAATCAATTGGTTGATAAGCATTTCGGAATTTTGATAATGCACATTGTCATCACCTGTACCATGGATTAACAGTAGATTTCCTTTCAGATTTTTTGCATGTGTAATAGGCGAACCGTCAATATAAGGCTGTTTGTCTTCTTGTGGAAGCCCCATGTAACGTTCCTCGTAGATATTGTCATACGTCAATTGATTGGCAACGGGTGCTACAGAAATACCTGTTTTGTACAACTCAGGATATTTGAATAATAGATTTAGAGTAGTAGAGCCTCCACCACTCCAGCCATGAACCGCTACTCTGGAAGTATCGACATAAGGTAATGCCAAAATCTGTTTTGCGGCAGTAGCTTGGTCGTCAATGTTAATAATTCCGATTTTTTTGTAGATACTTTTTCTCCATTCTGCGCCTTTAGGTGCGGGAGTTCCTCTACCGTCAATACTGACATAGATGTAGCCATCTTTTGCCATATCGCCATTATACAAACCGTTTCTTCCGCTTCCCCATCTATCCAAAACTGTTTGGCCTGCGGGTTCTGTATACACGGTAAAGACAATCGGATACTTTTTGTTGGGATCAAAATTGGTAGGTTTCACCATCCAATAGTCTGCGTCATGCGTATCATCCAATTTCAATTTTCCAAATTCTACTTTTGGGAAGCCAGCAGGTAATTCTCTTGGCTGAGATCCTGCAATAGTTTTATGTTCGGGAAGGGTAACCCATTCGGATATTGGAAGAGCATTGGCATTAGAAAATCCATGCTCTGCAAATTTTCCGTTAGGTGATATTTCGTAATCGTGAGTTCCACTTTGGTTGAGAGGAGACAAGCGCTCTGCAGCACCATTTCCGTCCAATTTTGAGCGGTAAAGATAATTTTGAGTGGCATTGTCAGGTGATGCTGCATAATAGACATAACCGTTTTGGACATCTATGGTGTAGATCTGAATGATGTCAAAATTGCCCTTTGTAATTAATGTTTCCTTTTTACCATCTCTATTCACCAGAAAAATATGTCTCCAACCATCTTTTTCGGACACCCAAACAAAGCTTTTCATATCAGGCATCCAATCCCAACCCATGGGATCATCACCATTCCATCTACTCTTGATATCAATCCAAGCTTTATCGTTTTCGGTATAAAAGGCATTTGCTTTTCCAGTTTTTATATTGGCATAGTAAAGGGTACTTTGGTTTTGTTTTCTGTTAAGTTGTTGCAATACAATGCTTTCGTTGCCAGCCCATTCCATGCGAGGTAGATAGTTTTGGGCAGGATTTCCAGGGACATTCATCCAAGTTGTAACACCTGAAGTGATATTGACAACGCCGACTTTCGTTGGTGATGGTGTTTCTCCTACAACTGGATATTCGACAGGAATGGTAAAAGAATAAATGGAATCCGTATTGTTGATCATCAAAAAGTTGCGGATCTTGCGAGCGTCAACCTGCCAGTAAGCAATGCTTTTGCTATCTGGACTCCAGCGAAATCCATCACGACAACCAAATTCTTCCTCATAAGCCCAATCAAAAGTTGCATTGATCAAGCGGTCTGTTCCGTCTTTGGTCAACTGTTTGATTTTTCCGGTAGCAATATCTTCCATGTAAAGATTATGCTTACTCCCGTATCCAACATATTTACCATCGGGCGAAAATTTTGCATACATTAGCGAAGAAACAGGAAGTCCTTTTCCCAGTTTAGTGAGTTTTTTGGACGCAACATTTAATACCCAATAATCGCCACGTGTATTGTAACGCCACACTCTTTCGGTATTGGTAAATAGTAATATATTCTTTTTATCGGCGGAAAAATAGAATTTTTCTATCGATAGCGGTTTGCTGCTGTCTTTAGGCGTCAAAGCGTCACTTGACAATATTTCTTCTGCTTGAAGTGTATTGAGATTGCGCTGGGATATTTTCCCATCCTCAAAAAAATAGAACCCGTTACCATCTTCCGTCCAATTGTATTTTGGTCCAAATTGGGCATTGGATTGTAGGTGGCACAAAGAAAATAAGCAGAAAAATAGCCAACAAGTTTTGCGTAGCATACATGTAAATTTTGGCTAAAAATAAACCGCTATTCGTGATTTTCCTAAATACGGTTGTGGTTGATTAAAAAAAACTATTTGCCAGAACTTGTATCAGCTGGGATAGAATCGGTTCTGATTTGCATTTTCTTAGTTTTTTTACCAAAAAAATGTTCAAAATCTTTGGAATAGGAAAGACTTACACCCATTCTATTTCTTTTTCCTAATCCGCTTGAACCAGAACCCACATCTAAACTACTACGATTGAAAATAATCGCTCTTAATTGTCGGTCCCTCGATAAAATAATGGATACGGAAATATCAGGAAGCCATTGGAACCCACCTCCATATGAGCCGGCGCTTACTCCTGTAAGACCAAAATCCAAATCTCCACCTACGCTGACAATCACATTGCCATTGAGTAGACTTTGATTAAGTTTAAGATTGACTGCTTGACGATCTAATCTACTCGAATTATTAGCTGTAGTGCTGGTAATACCAAGATTGGCGCTGCTATAAGTGCTTGTACTAACGTCAAACTGTAAGTTTCGGTTGCCCGTGATTTTGTACAATACGTCAGAAACAATATGATTGAGTTCGTTAGTAATGATACCAGAAATAGAGTTTACGCCAGCAGATGCAAAAATAGTTGCAGAACCTCCGGTACCATATGGGGCAAATGTTCCAAATACGATGAGATAGGTAACTTGCTTAAGCATTTCATTATTGTCGCTCTCTAAGCGATTGAGGAAAAGCGCAAAATCGGGATCGTTTTTGACAGAACTTCCAATAGGGAAATCTAATTTGAAATTGATATCCGGTTGACTCAATTTACCTGCAAGTTCTGCAATGACATATACTTCACCACGATACCCACGCATATTGCCATTGGTCACATTACCACTCATCTGCGAACTGATCAGATCATTCATATTCACATGGCTAGCAGTATATCTGGCTGTTATATGCAAATCTGCATTGTAAGGTGATCCTGTCCATTCAATATAACTATTCTGCCCACCAATCAGATCAAAAGGTTTTTTGACCAAAGATTGGAAACTGAAATTATAACGTCCTCTTTCTATAGTATAACGTCCTTTCATTGTCATAGCACCATCAGCCGGGACATGTATAGACAGACGACCATTTCCGATTGCGCGGATCACATCGCCGGTTTGAGCATCCATTACCACTTCGATATCTGCTAAATCATTGGCTGTCAGATCGAGATCGACTGTCATCTGATTATTAGTCGATTTTGGTTTTTTAGCAACAGTACCATATTGTTTGAATATGATGTAATCTGCATTGGAGGAAGCTTTTGAATTGCTTGTAGGAATAACAATATGCGAAGAATCCGCAGCAGTAGCATTGACAGAAAGAAGCATGTTGGTCTGCGGTCCTGTTATCAAAAACTGCCCCTTGGCAATTGCTGTCCCATAAAAGGAAGGATTGTCTTTGGCTGCTGTATTAAGCGCCAGTAATTTATCCGTTGTGATGCGGATATCATATTTCATGTTTTGCAGTGCTCTTTCGTATATTGTTCCTGATGCTACACCTTTGTTGCCATACTTGTCTGTCAATATAATGTTTCCAAGGTTGATGCGATCTTCCAAAAAATTAATATTAGCAGTATCTATCGTGTAGTGTACTTGGGTGTAGTTAACCGTAAGCTCCGCTTTGCGAATATTTACATTACCAACGATGGCAGGATCGGTAAAACTGCCTGTTATGTGAAGATCTCCCTCTGACTGTCCTGTTACTTCACTAAACAATGTACCTAGCAATTCATTAAGAATCAATATTTTGGCATCATCCAATCTTATATTGGCATCAAGTGGTGCATCGGGATTGGCTATGTCATAGTTTCCAGCTATATTGAAATGGTAGCTATCATTGTCAGAGGCAATCTTATATTTTACCAACTGCGTTTTTTTGTCAAAATTGGCATCGACATGTACCACTCCGATAGAATCGTCATTAAGCCTAAACTGATTGGCATCTAAAGACCCAATGATATTGAATTGGCCAAAAAAGTCCTGCATCCGAATGGTTCCATTGGCTATGCCATCCATTTTGGGGTTGTGTACCAATAGCGGTACAAAATCTCCCATATCAATGTTTTTAAGTCGTACAATGAGTTCGTTTTGGACATTGGATGATTTGTCCGTGGCGGTTTCGACTTCAAGTTCTTGGATACCCTGTTTGAATTTTACATTCTGCGCAGAAGCTAGATTTTTTCTAATGACGATTTCTCCTTCTTTTTCAAGGAGCCATTTTTTATCATTCAAAATGAAGTAAGAAGGTCTAAAGTCTATCTTCACTCCATCATTCAATGTGTAAACGTCCGCCTTAAGACTAGCATCATTGAGGGTATTATTTGCTTGCGTTTTCAATTCCACTACGGAGTGGTCTTTTGAGGAGCTAATATCCAACTCTGAATTAGGAAACCAGAAACTGTCTTTTGTAAAGATCGTGTCTATTTTACCAACTAGGCTTAGCTTGTTAAAGTCACCCCTTCCCTCGATATCAGCACGTCGTATCTTATAATGTTTGTTTATTTCTAGGTTAGGGATATTTGCATGTAAATAAAATGAATTGGAATCCGTCGTATTGATACCACCAGCCAAAACTGCACTGTCGAGACCAGAAAAACTAGGCAAAAAAAGACGTAGATAGGGCGAAAAATCCTGTGTGGTTATAGTAAGAAGGAAATTTTGTCCCCGAGGAATGTGCTTGGGTTCCGCTATCAATGATGGATAATACCTATTCAAAAACGCCTGAAAACTATTGGGTAGATCCAGCACATTGTACTTTCCTTCCAGGTTAATGCTGAACTCGTTACTTTCGACAGTCAAGCGTTTACGACTATTGTCGATATTGTCTGCCCTAATAGCAAGAGAAT
>QFOI01000149.1 GCA_003241175.1 Pseudopedobacter saltans | reverse complement strand
GCAGCAGAAAGTAAAACCTATGCCGACGAGATCAATGGCATTGCCAAAGAAAACGGCGTCGAAATAACCGAACTTTCCACACATACACAAGGACAACTAGTTGCGGTACATCCTACTTACGATACATTATTTGATGGTTTTGCACCAAAAGAATTGCATGGCAATCCCAAAGCCAGACAAGAATGGGCTGTGCAACAGGTTAAATATGCCGCACAAGCATCCAAAAATCTTGGTTTGTCTGCCAGTGTAACATTTAGCGGTGCATTTGCTTGGCCATTTGTATATCCATGGCCACAAAGACCTGCAGGATTAGTTGATGAAGCTTTTACAGAACTAGCGAAACGTTGGAAACCTATTTTGGATGTATACGAAGAAAACGGAATTGACCTTTGTTACGAACTACATCCGGGAGAGGATTTGCATGATGGGATTACTTATGAAATGTTTTTGGAAAAAGTAAACAATCATGCCAGAGCCAATATACTTTTCGATCCGTCGCATTATGTATTGCAGTGTTTGGACTATTTGCAACATATTGACATCTATCACGAACGTATCAAAATGTTTCATGTGAAAGATGCGGAATTTAATCCAACAGGTCGCCAAGGTGTTTATGGTGGCTACCAGAATTGGGTAGATCGTGCCGGTCGTTTCCGTTCACTTGGAGATGGTCAAGTCGATTTCAAATCCATTTTCAGTAAAATGGCGCAATACGATTTTCCGGGTTGGGCGGTTTTGGAATGGGAATGTGCCTTGAAACATCCAGAAGACGGCGCACGTGAAGGTGCTCATTTTATCAAGGAGCATATTATACATGTGACAGACCATGTATTTGATGACTTTGCTTCTTCCGGTTCAGATGCGGGTATGAATAAAACTATATTAGGTATCGATTAACTATAAACTATTTGTTGTAAAGCATTATTTACTAATTAAAAAAAGCTGAATGAATTCTTCGATTAAGTTTAGATTGTCATTTATGATGTTCCTAGAATTCTTTATCTGGGGCGGTTGGTTTGTTACATTGGGAACGTTTCTAGGAAACAATTTGAAAGCTACAGGTCTGGAGTCCGCCAATGTTTTTTCTACGCAATCTTATGGCGCCATCATTGCTCCATTTATTATTGGCCTTATTGCGGATAGATTTTTCAATGCAGAAAAAATACTGGGAATTTTGCATATCATAGGCGCTTTTTTGATGTACAAAATGTATAGTTCGGATAATATCAGTGTTTTTTATCCTTATGTTTTTGCCTATTTTATTGCTTATATGCCAACATTAGCACTGGTGAATTCTGTCTCTTTCCGACAAATGAAAGATCCTGAGAAAGAATTTTCGACTATTCGAGTTTGGGGAACTATTGGTTGGATTTTAGCAGGTTTAGCTATCAGTTATGTTTTTCATTGGGATTCGGATGATGGTGTTAAAAATGGCATGCTAAAAGAAACATTCCTGATGTCTTCTATTGCTTCATTAATATTGGGACTTTATAGTTTTACTTTACCCAAAACTCCTCCGGTAAAAAGAGAAGGCAAATCGGAGGGAATTGCGGAAATATTGGGCTTAGATGCTTTGAAATTATTAGCAAACAAAAACTTTTTGGTCTTTTTCATTTCCTCTATTTTGATCTGTATTCCTTTGGCGTTTTATTACCAAAATGCGCATCCCTTTTTTGAAAATATAAAATTACCGAATCCCACAGCCAAAATGGCTATTGGACAAGTATCTGAAGCGCTTTGTATTTTACTAATACCAATGTTTTTCTCTCGATTTGGATTCAAAAAAACAATATTGGCTGGTATGTTGGCATGGACAGTTAGATATTTTCTATTTGCCTATGGCAATTCGGGCGAACTTGCATTTATGTTGATTATTGGGATTGCATTACATGGGATTTGTTATGACTTTTTCTTTGTTGCCGGACAGATATATACAGATGCAAAAGCAGGAGAAAAATACAAAAGTTCGGCACAAGGTTTGGTTACTTTAGCGACTTATGGTGTAGGGATGCTGATTGGTTTTTGGGTGGCAGGTTTTATCACTGATCACTTCAAAACTGGAGACGTTACGGATTGGAAAAGTGTTTGGCGTATTCCGGCTATTATTTCGGCTGTAATCGCTGTTTTATTTATGATTTTCTTCAAAAACGATACGAAAACTCAAACATCAAATATCTAAAACTATGACACAAAACAGAAGAAGTGCCATAAAAAATGTATTGGTAGGCTCCGCTGCATTAGCAACAGCTGGTATTGGATACGCGAAAAGTAAAAAAGAAATAGAAGACGTTAAAAATATGCAGTTAAAAGGTAATATAAATCATTCCGTTTCTTGGTGGGTCTACGAAAAATTTGGCTTGGAAACTGTTTGCAAAACAGCCAAGGACATGGGTTTGAAAGGGATTGACCTTGTTGGACCAAAAGAATGGCCTACTTTACAAAAATATGGACTAAACTCGCCGATCTGTAACGGTGCAGAGTTGGGTTTGTATGATGGTTTCAACGACAAAAAGTTCCATGAAAAGCTGATTAAGCAATACTCTGAAATGATTCCACTGGTAGCTAAAAATGGCTATACCAATTTAATTTGCTTTAGTGGTGCGCGTCGCGGTATCAATGACGAAGAAGGTTGGAACAATTGTGTTATTGGATTGCAAAAGTTAATGCCATTAGCCGAAAAGCACAAGGTGGTATTGGTTATGGAACTTTTGAATAGTAAAAAGGATCACAAAGATTATCAATGCGATCGTACTTGGTGGGGAGCAGACCTTTGCAAAAAATTAGGTTCTGAAAACTTTAAACTATTGTACGATATCTACCATATGCAGATAATGGAAGGAGATCTGATTCAAAACATACGAGATTTTCATCCTTACATCGCACATTATCATACAGGTGGCGTTCCAGGAAGACATGAGATTGACGATACGCAAGAAATCTACTATCCGGCTGTGATGCGCGCCATTGTAGAAACAGGTTTCAAAGGTTATGTTGGCCAGGAATTTGTACCTAAGGAAAAGGATATGTTTGCATCGCTTAAAAAATGTATTGATATCTGCGATGTGTAAAATATGCAGGTGGTACTAAAATACAACTTTCGAATTTAATTGCTCAAAATATGAATTCAAGAAGAAACTTTATCAAACAGGCGGGAATTTTAGGGGCAGTAATAGCTGCGACACCCGAATCCATTTTTGCAAAATCAAAAAGCAAAACGATTGGATTACAACTATACTCTTTGAGAGACGAGATTCCCAAAGGACTTGAAACGGTAATTGCGGGTATCGCTAAAGCAGGATATGACCAAGTCGAAACTTATGGTTTTTCTAATGGTCAATATTTTGGTATGTCAACGGAAGATTTCGGTAAACTTTTAAAGAAGTACAAGTTGACAAGTCCAAGCGGCCATTATGGCGTTGACGATCTTTTCAAGTCCGGTAGTTTTGCGGAATTAGATGCGGCTATCAGTGCGGCAAAGATTTTAAAACAGGAATATGTGACCGTTCCTTATATTGATGAGCATTTACGAAAAACTAGTTCGGACATAGATAATATAGTTTCAAAAATAAATATAGGTGCCAAAAGAGTCGCGGACGCCGGATTGAAAATGGCCTATCACAGCCACAGTTTCGAGTTTGATACTATTGGGGGGACAAGTCTTTATGAGCGTTTGTTGAGTGAATCTGACCCCAAACATCTGTTTTTTGAACTCGATCTGTATTGGGCCGTTCGTGCAAAACAAGACCCTTTAACTTGGTTCAAAAAATATCCTGGCAGATTCAGAATGGTTCATGTAAAAGACATGGACAAAGCTAATCATGAATTGACAACAGAGGTGGGGAAGGGGACTATTAATTTCAGAGAAATTTTCAACGATGCAAAATTGGCAGGAATCCAATACTATATAGTTGAACAGGAAAATTTCTCCATTCCTCCATTTGAAAGCATTGCACAAAGTGCGGTCGCTTTGCGTAATCTACTAAACAGTAAATAGTAAAAAATGAATTTGAAACAAGGGATATCACTAGTTTGTCTTTCTTTTATCATGATGAATGTCCATGCTCAAAATGCCAAACCGGAAGACACTGAAGTTTGGACTCCAGTACCACCAAAAGTCACACCTACAAAAGTTCTCTACCAACAAGCTCCGTCTGATGCAACCATATTGTTTGACGGTAAAAATTTGGATGAATGGGTTTCTAATGCAGATAGGACAAAACCTGCGAACTGGACAGTCAAAGGGGGCGAACTGACGGTCAACAAGCAAGCTGGTAATATTGAAACTAAAAAAAGTTTTACCAACTATCAATTGCACATTGAATGGCGGATCCCTAAAAATATTACAGGAACGGGACAGGGGAGAGGCAATAGCGGTATTTTCTTGGCTTCCATTGGAAAAGGAGATCCTGGCTATGAATTGCAGATTTTGGATTCCTATGACAATAAAACTTACGTAAACGGCATGGCGGGAAGTATTTACAAACAGTTTCCTCCATTGAGTAACCCAACTCTAAAACCTGGCGAATGGCAAGCATTTGATATTGCATGGAAGGCTCCTATATTTAATGAAGACGGTAGCGTGAAAAGTCCGGCGATGGTAACTGTTTATCTGAACGGTGTATTGGTTCAAAACAATACAGTTTTGCTGGGACCTACGCAGTATATTGGAAAACCTTCTTATTCTGTCAAACACGGTGCAGAACCGATCAAGTTGCAAGCACATGGCGACAAAAGCGAACCCATCAGTTTTCGAAATATTTGGATAAGAGAATTGTAAAAATAGTATTTATCTAAAATAAAAACCGACTAAAAGCGTCTCCAACAAATAAAATGTTGGGGACGTTTTTTATGTGAAATATATTTGAATTGGATTATCGAAAGATAAAATTGATTTATTTTGTAAAGTTTAACATTGACTACGAAGATGAGGATATTGTTTTCCCTTTTTTGGATTTTTTATTTTTCGTTAAATATTGAAGCGCAAACGGTCAAAAGCTTTCATGAAATAGCTCAATCTGCTTATACTGTTTACAGATTGGCGGAAAAGTACCATGTACAACCAAGAGCTTTGGATGACCGCTTTTCCGAGGATGTTTGGAACGGATTTATAGATGCGCTTGATGAAAAAAAACTATTTTTCACAGCGGGTGATATTGCAAAATTGAATAGTTTCAAATATCAGATAGACGATGAGATAAAGTCAAAAAAGTCTGATTTTTTGGAAAATACCACTTCAATTTTTGTTTCAAGATTAAAAACCGCAGATACGATCATTGAGAATATTTTAAAAAGGCCTTTTAATTACAAAACAAATGAAACTTTCACTACGATAGAAGATACAAGTTTCGCAAAGGATGATAAAGCTTGGCGGGAGAAAATAAGGAAAACATTAAAGCTGTATGTCTTGAATCGAATTGTTGACTATAATCCAAATCCTACACAAAAGCAAATCGACAGTCTGGATATTGTTTTTAGGAAAAAAGCAGGAAAAGTATATCGACGCTACATACAAAAAGTCCTCGAATTTCCTACCGGTATAACCGAAGAGATGGGAAACTATTATTGCGAGACTATAGCTTCTTGCTATGATCCGCATACCAATTTTTTGTCTTTGTCACAAAAAGAAGATTTGGAAAGTGAGTTGGGCCAAAAATCAATGATTTTTGGCTTTAGTCTTGAAAATGACGAAAACGATATTGCTTCAATCAGCAAATTGATACCTGGTAGTACCGCATACAAAAGTGGTCAGATAAACGTGGGAGACAAAATATTGAAATTGCAGTGGGAAAATAAAGAAGCAGTTGATGTAAGCGACGCTTCTGCACAAGAAATAGGAGAAATGCTTAGTTCGGACAATCATCAAAAGCTCACACTTTACATTAAAAAACCTGATGGAAATGAAAAAAGCGTAACACTGTCCAAAAGTATAAATACCGAAGATGAAGAAGACAATAAAGTCAAAAGTTTTTTGTTAAAAGGACAGAAAACTGTTGGTTATATTTCACTTCCGGCTTTTTACACGGATTGGGAAAATGAAGAAAAAGTAAATGGTTGTGCCAATGACGTGGCAAAAGAAATCATCAAATTAAAGAAGGAAAACATCGATGCATTGATATTGGACGTAAGGTACAATGGTGGAGGTAGCGTCAATGAAGCTGTTGAACTAGCAGGACTTTTTATTGATGTCGGTCCTATTGGTATAGTGCATAGTAGAAACGAAAAACCGATTTTGTTGAAAGATATAAACCGAGGTACAGTTTATGATGGTCCTTTGTTGTATATGATCAATGGCAATAGCGCTTCCGCATCTGAGGTAGTGGGTGCCGCTTTGCAAGATTATAATAGAGCGTTGATTGTCGGTTCACAAAGTTATGGAAAGGCAACAGGGCAAGTAATCATCCCATTAGATACTGCCGTCAATCCAAATACATATGAAGGAAGTGCCAATAACAAGGATTTCTTAAAACTTACAACTTTAAAACTATATAGAATAGATGGCAATACGGCACAATTTACAGGCGTTGTTCCTGATGTTGTTTTGCCCGATGTTGCCACGTTATACCCACAAAGAGAGGCCAATGAAGTACATGCGCTTCTGCCGGATAGAATAGATGGCAACAAGTATTACCATCCAAATTTTGCATTGCCCAAGCTTCAGGCATATGCAGATGAAGAAATAAAAAAGTCATCCTATTTCACTCAAATTAAGAAGATAATCGACAATCAAAAAGATAAACCTAATCGATCCAATATATCTTTGAATATCCGTGATTTTAAAACGAATTTTGATGAAAATGAAATAAATACAGACTCAATTGCTCAGGATAAACCAATATTTTCCGTTTCCAATAATACATTTGAACAAGAAAAAATACAATTGAACCCCAATACAAAAGAAGTAAACCAAGAATGGAGAAAAGCATTATCTGAAGACCCCTATGTTCAAATGGTTTATCGTTTAGCGCTGAAATTGATTCAATAATCCTTCAAAAACAATATATCAAGACTTTATGAAAAGTATATTATCCTCATTTTTACTATTGTTTGTATGTTTGAATTTGGTTCATGCCCAGACCTACGACAATCCCGTAAGCTATATGAATGTCATTTCCAATGCTCAAAATGAAATGAATGCCAACTATATGACTTACTTAAGTGCGGCTGCGCATGGACGTAGAGCCAGAAAAGTAGAAAAATTACGTATCAAAACAGTAGAAGGAATCCAAGCTTGCAAATCCAAAATCGTTGACCTTCCTTATTATAAAGGCGACGCGAGCCTTCGCAAGGCAAGTATGGATTATATTGATGTTGTCTACTATGTGTTTAATGATGATTACTCAAAGTTGGTCAATAAAGAAGAAATCGCCGAACAAAGTTTTGACGAAATGCAAGCCTATATTTTATTACAAGAAAAAATAGGAGAGAAGCTAAAAAATGCTTTTGATAAAATGCATGATAGTACGACGCAGTTTGCATTGCGGAACAATGTCAAGTTGTTAGCTGCGGAAAAAAGTGAGTTGGGTGACAAGATGGAAATAGCCAATAAGCTACAACACTATACGAATGACATATTTCTTATTTTTTTCAAATGCAATTGGACAGACAGTAAACTCACTGATGCCATCAACAAGAAAAAAATAAATGAAGCAGAACAATCAAGAAATTCTTTGATAAAATATGCAGACGAGGGGCTTGCCGCTTTGAAATCCGATAGTCTACGAGTTTTTTCAGGAGATGGAAGCCTAGCAATTGCTTGTGCGCAGACACTCAATTTTTACAAGTCAATGGCGCAAAACGACATACCTAAAATGACAGATATGTTTATCAAAGAAGATAACTTCTCCAAGATCAAAAAAGCCTTTGACTCTCAATCTCCTAAAGACAGAACCAAACAGGATGTGGATGCTTATAATAAAGCTGTCAATGAGATGAATTTAGCGGTAAACGTGTA
>QFOI01000148.1 GCA_003241175.1 Pseudopedobacter saltans | reverse complement strand
AGAGCGTTCCACAAAAAGATTTTGGATGTATAGTTGAATCTGAGCCGCACCGTTTTGAACGATGTGTTCGTTGATGTGCTTGACAAGGTTTTTCGTCACACCACCTTCTTCGAAATGCCTATCGAATTTCGACAACCCAGCTGCCCGGAAAGAACTGTTCCCTTCCTGAAAGGATAATAAATACTTGTCTTGGCCGTATTTGTTTTGCGAAATATCTAATCTGTATCCCAGACTATAAAGCTGCTCAACACTTTGTTGAACGGATTTACTATAGTCGAAATTCCGGATATAAGACTGTAGTTCCTCAAAGTTTTTTTCCTGTCCTTCAGCTTCTCGACTGCCACTTTCCGTGATGCGTTCCAAGAGTCTTTTGTCAGTGTAGTCCTTACCTAGGTCGCTGCCGTTGAACACGCATTTAGAGTTGTGGTCGACGAAAGTGATACCGTAAACCATGGTTTCGTTCTCCCTGTAGAGCACATCGATGCCTTCCTTTTTGAGCAGAAACCGAAAGGCAAAACGGTCTTTGACGGGACGATGCAACACCTTTTCTATGACAGAAGTCAAGTCCTGTTTATGGAAAGCTCGTTTGACTTTGCCCACTTCAAAAACCTTCTCCAAATTCTTTAAAGTCGGTTTGGTGTAGATACTGCTGGACTTGATGGGTACGCCGATGTGTTTTCCTTTAGAGTTCAGAACATGGTAGGTCAAACCCCCTTTTTCAAACATTGCCGTTCCTCTTTCTCCCCTGTAAACTTCCACATTGAAACCACGCAGAACGGCATTCATTTCTGCTAAGGAGGTGAATTTATAGTCTCTAACGACGGATCTGACTGTATTTGAAATGGTGGATTTGGTTTCACTTTTACCATAAATAACTTTCTCTGGAATGGGTCTTATGGTCTCTTGTTCCCCTTTGTTTTTGGTTGCGGCATTGACTAATCCGTATTCCTTTTCCAATGCACGGCAAGCCTTCATGCTTTTGTCCCGACCTAAGTGATACATAGGTATTTGGGTACCATCAGAACGTATATTGGTGGTGAGAACGTGTATGTGTTTATGCGCTGCGTCATAATGTTCATACACCAAATAAGGCTGGTCTTCAAAACCAATTTGATTCAGGTATTTTTCCGTAATTGAAAGCAAGTCGCTTTTGTTTAAAACGTCATTCTTATCAAAATTGATACTGATATGCACACAGTTGCTTTTGGCCCGATCGTTCAACTCGGTCCTGTTGGAGAAAACAAATAACTTATCTTGAAAGGAAAGTTGTTCTGTTGGTAACAGAAAGCCGTCTGCATGGAGTAGGCTGGCCTTCCCCTCTGAAACTTTAAGTTCATTATAGTTCAATGCACCGTTCATGTTTTTACCCACCATTATTTTGGCAACCATTGTCTGGCAAATTGTCGGATCTGTTCTTGTATAATACTTGTCTTCGCTATCAATTCTTTCTGGTTTTTCAGTGCCATGGGGAACCATATTTTACCTTCTGGACTATGCTTAAACGTGTTGATATTTTTAACTACCTGATTGAAGTTGCTGCCGATTGCAGAGAGCTCTCTTTTGAGTGCATTGAACTCTTTGGTTAATGCATCAGTGGACACATTGCGAACCTTCAAAACCACCGGTTGCCCGAGTATTAGTTTCCTAGCATAGGTACTTGTTTTGCGTTCTGTAGTGGAAGCAACAGCCTTTTTTACAAGGTTCATTTCCGATATGGTTAAGCGAACATGAAGCCACTGATTTCTATTTTCTTGCTTGTTTGATTCCATAAAAAACATTTATAGTTCAATGAATGAAATAAGGTCTCCAAATAAAAAAGACGAGTTCCGAAGTCTTTTTTAATGCCTTTGCTCCAGTGGACAAAGGCCTAGCAAGTCCAATTGTGAAACAATTGAACAACTTGCTATATCCACGCGGATATACAAGGCTTCCTATAGGGCATTTTTCGAGTGGAAAATGAGCTATTGAACTAGGTCTTTAAAATGTGATTGAAAAAACTTTTGAAACTATAACTTTGAATAGATTTATTGGCGGATGAAAAGAAAAAATTATCGTCGTAAACCTTGCGTTTTAACCGATTCAAACGACTCTTTCCGAACCAAATTTTGCGCACACAGATAAGTATTCAGATCCTTAAATCCTTCATACAAATAACTCCGATCATTGATGTTTTCACTCCAAGAAAGAGCTTGTTCCGTGGCTTTTTGTCCTGCTGCATCGCCATCCAAATACAAATCTATTTGTCCATAACTAATGATCAAATCCTTCGATTTGTTCAAAAAAGAAAGGGAGTTGAGTACCAGAATATTGTCTGGCTTTTCTGCAAAGAGTTTTCCTTTTTCCAATAGTTCCAGAAAGGATAGCATACTGAAAAAGCCTTCAAAGACCGCCAGTTTTTGCTCAGGTAGGGGCTTCTGTTTTTCGTTTAACAGGATAACAGTAGGTGCCTTCGGCATGGAACTTCCCTTGAAATATTTATTCCTGAGTTCATATCCTCCTGCATCATTTGGGAATCCCAAAGCCGTAAAGTTTTTGCCATACAAACTATAATCCACCTCTTTCAAATAGCGTTCAGCAAGTGCAATGGAGATGTCCCTGCTTTGAATATATTGTTTTAGATAATGCTTTTGGATGGGGCGTTCAGCAAGGATATGTATGTGTTTATTGTTGTCTGAATCTTTATTGAAATGCTCCTTTCCAAGTCTGTTTTCATGTTGCTTTTCTGCATTTTCCGGTTCTTGGATATTCAGATATTCCTTCAACTTTACAAGGGCTTCCTTGAAATCACAATGGTGAAATACTTTGATGAAATCAATCAAGTCTCCGCCTTGTCCGGTGCCATGGTCATACCATATTTGTTTTGCGCTGTCTATTTTAAAGGAAGCGGTATGCTCTTCGTGTAAGGGAGACAAATACCAATATTCAGCATTATTTTGCTTCGTTGGTTGATGGCCTAATGAACTTAAATAATCTACTAGATCTATTTGTTCTTTGGCGGTTTTAAAGTTAAATCGTTCGTTTTGCATAACTGTTTAATTTTATTTAGGGATTTTTGATGTAAAAAATCTCAATCTATCATCTGAACTAGATAATGATCTTAAGTGCAAAGCCAACTAAATGCTGCTTTCTTCCAATCTCTAATAGGTGTGCCACTTGTAGTCTCCCACTTGTTCTTTTCCATGAAATCAAAGAATTGTAATATCAATAATTCCGATGCTCCTTTTTGTTGGAAGTAAGCCCAAACCCATTCCTTTTTAGGAGGTATCTGACAGCCATAGCCTTCTAAATTTTGAAAATTATTTTTCATATCAATAGCTTTTTAGTGGATTTTTTTTGAGTTGTTCCATCATCTTTTCGATGTCTGGACGATAATAAAAAATAGCTCCGCCGATACGAGTAAAGGGTATCGTTGCTTTATCCCGCATAGCTTGTAGCGTGGGGCCGCTGATGCCAAGCATGTCTCTAACCTCATGACTTTTAAGCCATACTTTTGCTGGTGTTCCAATTATCTCTTGGGACAGTTGGCGGATGGCGCCGAGCATTTCTATTTTGAAATCTTCCAGATCACCTCTGGTTAAGAGTTCATCTCGCCTCATGATAAGTATCTTGCTCTTATGTTCTTCCATGACTATCTGTTTTGTTCATAGGCAAAACTCATAGAAGCACAGCCAGAAAATCACAAGGTGACCACATGTGGATAGTGTTAATATTTGTTAAAGTATAAAACGTTTTTTTGAAGAATTCTAAATCTACGGTTTACCGTTGTGTAATTTGATCTTCAATAATGCGATTGTGAGAATATGTGCTAAATAGAATATTCTGTTTAAATGATTTTACTAAGTCTATTTATTTTGTTTTCTTAGAGCGTAAAATTATGTATCTGACTTGCTTTTTCGTAATTTTACCAGTTATAGAAGTTTAACATCTTACAACTAAACAATGCTTGTAAACCAAACAATTATATCGGATATTAAAGCAATTATTGCTCAGTCAAAAGAAAAGGCAATTCGTGCGGTTGACCATCAGCGAACATTAATGTATTGGCATATAGGCAAAAGGATTTTTGAAGAGGAACAAGAAGGAAAAGAACGAGCGGTTTATGGAACGTTTCTAATTAAATACCTTTCAGAACAGTTACAACCTGAATTTGGCAGTGGCTTTTCGGTAAGGCAAATTAATCTTTATCGTCAGTTTTACCGTACGTTTGAGAATGTGCACGCACTGCGTGCACAATTGAGTTGGACACAGTACAAGTTGCTTTTGAGTGTTGATAATCAAGATAAAAGAGAGTTCTATATTGCGGAAACTATTAAAAATAATTGGACTTCACGACAATTGGAGCGTCAGGTTTACAGTAGTTTGTACGAAAGACTTTTGTTGAGCAATGACAAGGAAAGCGTATTGGCGGTTGCCCAAAATGAAAAGCAGCCATCCGATGCCAAAGAAATCATCAAAGACCCGATGTATTTGGAGTTTCTCGGACTGAAACGGGAATCATCATATTATGAAAGAGATTTGGAAACTGCTATCATTACACATCTTCAGGAATTTTTGTTGGAGTTAGGTAATGGTTTTTCATTTGTGGCAAGACAGAAAAGAATACATCTCGATGGAGATGAGTTCTTTGTGGACTTGGTTTTCTATAACCGATTGTTGCAATGTTTTGTAATTATCGAAATCAAAACCACTAAACTTACACATCAGGATATTGGACAGCTGCAGATGTATGTCAATTATTACGACCGCATAGAAAAATTGCCACATGAGAATCCAACTATTGGAATTTTACTCTGTGCCAATAAAAACGATAAAGTCGTTCGCTTCACATTACCCGAAAATCAAAAACAGATTATCGCTAGCCAATACGAGCTTTATCTACCAACAGAAAAACAACTATTGGACGAGGTAAATAAAGAGTTGGAATGTTTTGAAGGGAAGGAAGAATAAAGGATAATAAAATACTCAACATAACAAAACGACCACGGTGGAAAAATAAATCCAGAAGCTTTTACTATTGATACGTGTTTAAAAAAAATAAATTTAATAATGTTATTGGCATCTGACATCCTTAGAAAATATATAAATAGTGCTTATCTGAAAAGAAAGATTAACCGCTCCTATATAGACAAATTCAAGCAAAACATAACAGCTTTATTTAACTTGACGGATAACCGGGAGTCGGAAGAGTATTTAAAGAATTTAATATCGGATTTTCTGAAAAATACATATTATAGCCCTGATTATTATATAAATACACGTGGTCGTTCCGATTTAGTAATATACAATGGAAAAGATCCTCAGAGTTCTGTCGGTGTTATAATAGAAGCGAAAGCTTTGAAAAATAAAGCAGAAATGCCCTCTGAAAAAAATCTTAATACCAAGGCATTTCAAGAGTTATTACTCTATTATCTAAGAGAGCGTATTACTCAAAATAACATTGATTTAAAACATCTCATTATTACAAATTTGGAAGAGTGGTATGTATTTGATGCACAACTGTTTGAAAAATTGTTTGCTCATGATCGTACGCTGATCCAGCAATTCAATGATTTTGAAGGGAAAAGGTTAGCTGTTAGTGACCATTCTTTATTTTACAAAGAAGTAGCGAAACCTGCCATAGAATTGAATTTGAAACGTATTAGTTATTGCTACTTTAATATCCTAGACTATAAAAATGCGATTCAAAACAAGCAAACGAAAAATGATAACCAACTAATTCCACTATACAAAATTCTTTCTCCAGAGCATCTTTTAAAACTTCCTTTTAATAACGACAGTAATCAGTTAGACAAGGAATTTTATTCTGAACTATTACATATTATTGGATTAAAAGAGGAAAAGGATAGTGGAAAGTCCGTTATACGTCGGAAAGTTGAAAAAGAACGTAATCCTGGATCATTACTTGAATGCGCCATTGCCAAAATTGATGGGATGGATATCCTTTATAATTTACAAAATCGTTCTAATTACGGCGAAACTAAACAAGAACAATTATTCAATGTAGGATTAGAACTAGTAATAACATGGATCAATAGAATCTTGTTTTTAAAATTATTGGAGGGGCAGCTTATTGCCTATCATAAAGGCGATAATGGATATACGTTTTTAAATTCTGATAAAATCCGAAGTTTTGATGATTTAAATGATTTGTTTTTTCTTGTGATGGCTAAACAGCCATCGGAAAGAACAGAGAATGTACGTAATTCATTTTTGAACGTACCGTACTTGAATAGTTCGCTCTTTGAATTAACTGAACTTGAGTCGAGGAGTATTAATATAAGTGCATTACCTGACGACATCCAATTGTCATTACCAAATGGGACAGTTTTAAAAGATAATAATGGTAAAACTAAGAATGGCAATATCGATACTTTGGAGTATTTATTTGCATTTTTGAATGCGTATGATTTTACAAGCGATGGTGCCGAGGACATACAGGAAGAAAATAAAAATCTTATTAATGCGTCTGTTTTAGGTTTGATATTTGAGAAAATCAATGGGTATAAAGACGGATCGTTCTTTACCCCGGGTTTTATAACTATGTATATAGCAGAAGAAACAATACATAAAGCTATTTTACTAAAGTTCAAAGAAAAGCAAGGGTGGGACTGCAAAAGTCTTGAAGAGTTGCGAGAAAATATTAAGGATCGAAAAGCCGCAAACGAACTTATAAATAGTATTAAAATATGCGATCCGGCAGTAGGGTCTGGTCATTTTCTCGTGTCAGCCCTGAATGAAATGATTGCCAGTAAAGCTCGGCTTGGTATCCTATTGGATAATAACGGATATCGAATTAATGATTATGAAATAGAGGTGCAAAATGACGAATTGGTTATTAAAGATGAAGCAGGAAAGCTATTTGAATATAGGCCTGCTCTTAAAGAACGGCAAATAGTACAGGAAACACTTTTTCGTGAAAAAAGGACAATAATTGAAAATTGCCTTTTTGGTGTTGACGTCAACCCCAATTCTGTAAAGATTTGTCAATTGCGGCTTTGGATAGAGCTCCTGAAAAATGCATATTATAAGGATGGAGGTAAAAGCGAGAATCTTGAAACATTGCCCAATATTGATATTAACATTAAATGTGGCAACTCCCTTATTAGTCGCTTCCCATTGGATGCGAGCCTAAAGCATTTGTTGAAAGGAACAAAATGGACAATTGAGACGTACCAAACTGCAGTATCCAACTATAGAAATGCACATTCTAAAGATGAGAAGCATGAGTTGCTTCAATTGATTAAAGGCATTAAGGAAGATTTTAAGAAGGATATTTTTGTTAATGATCCGATCATCAAAAAGATTCATTCGTTGAGAAGCAATCTTTTGCCTTTACAACAGACCTCTGAACTTTTTGGAGATGAAAAGGGTAAGACTAAGGAAGGAAAGAAAAAGATTACTCAGTTGGAAAAGGAAATCAAAAAACTGGAAGAAAAAGTAGAAGAAATAAAGAACAATAAAATCTATGAACAAGCATTTGAATGGCGATTTGAATTTCCTGAGATTCTAGATGATGATGGTAGCTTTATTGGCTTTGACTGCATCATAGGCAACCCGCCCTACATCCAATTACAAAAACTAGGCTTGGAAAGTGAAAAACTTGCCCAGATGGGATTTGATACATATACCCGTATGGGTGACATTTATATGTTGTTTTTTGAACTTGGCAATCGGTTATTGAAATCTTCAGGAATACTTACTTATATTACTTCCAACAAATGGATGCGTGCAGGATATGGAGAAAATTTGCGGGGTTATTTGGCGAATAATGTTAATACGGAAATTTTGATAGATTTTGCCGGGCAAAAAATATTCGATGCCGCTACCGTCGACACCAATATTCTTTTATTTTCCAAGCAAAAATATGCTGGTAATACACTTGCTTGTCAGGTCAAAGAAAAGGTGTTAAATAATTTGAGCGTTTTTATTAGACAGAATGCTACAATATGCCAATTTAAGCAAAATGAAAGCTGGGTAATATTGTCTTCCATCGAGCAGCAGATAAAAGACAAAA
>QFOI01000147.1 GCA_003241175.1 Pseudopedobacter saltans | reverse complement strand
GAAATACGAAAAGGAAATAAACAGAAGGAAAACCTTCGCTATTATATCTCACCCGGATGCGGGTAAAACAACTCTAACGGAAAAGTTCCTTCTTTTTGGTGGTGCGATCCAGACGGCTGGTGCCGTCAAAAGCAACAAGATTAAGAAAGGAGCCACAAGTGACTTTATGGAGATTGAGCGTCAGCGCGGTATCTCCGTGGCTACATCGGTAATGTCATTTGAATACGAAGGTTTCCTGATTAATCTATTGGATACACCAGGTCACAAGGATTTTGCGGAAGATACTTACCGTACATTAACGGCCGTGGATAGTGTCGTATTGGTGATTGACAGTGTGAATGGGGTGGAGGATCAGACTAGAAGGTTGATGGAAGTGTGTCGTATGCGCAAGACACCTGTTATTGTTTTTGTCAACAAAATGGACCGCGACGGCAAAAACAGATTTGATCTATTGGAAGAAATTGAACAGGAGTTAAAGCTCAATCTGCATCCCATGACTTGGCCGATCAATAGTGGTAAGGACTTCAAAGGTGTTTACAATCTTAGGGATAAAAATCTATTATTGTTCACGCCCAATACTAAGGCAAACGATGAAGATACAATTGTTATTAACGACTTGACTGACAATGTATTGGACCAGAAAGTGGGAGAGCAGGATGCGGGTTTGCTTAGAGAAGATGTTGAATTGATAGAGGGTGTTTACGGTGATCTGAATGAAAAAGATTATTTGGATGGCAATGTAGCTCCTGTTTTTTTCGGTAGTGCGATCAACAATTTCGGAGTGAGGGAGTTGCTCAATACTTTTATCCAAATAGGGCCAAGTCCGTTGCCTAGACCTAGCAGCAAACGTGAGATCTATCCTACAGAGGAAAAAATGAGTGGATTTATCTTTAAGATTCATGCAAATCTTGACCCGAAACACCGTGACCGTATTGCGTTTTTGCGTATTTGTAGCGGAGAGTTTGAAAGAAACAAATACTACCATCACGTTCGTTTAGACAAAAATATCCGCTTTAGTACACCATATAGTTTCCTGGCGCGCAGTAAGGACATTATTGACAATGCTTATCCAGGCGATGTTGTGGGTTTGTTTGACACGGGTAATTTCAAGATTGGTGATACTTTGACAGAAGGCGAGGATTTTTATTTTACAGGAATTCCTTCTTTTTCTCCAGAAATATTCAAGGAATTGGTGAATAAAGACCCTATGAAAACCAAACAAATGGAAAAAGGTGTAAGCCAATTGACCGATGAAGGCGTTGCGCAGTTGTTTACACAGTTTGGCGGTAACAAAAGGATCATCGGTTGTGTGGGAGAATTGCAGTTTGAAGTTATCCAATATAGACTTTTGCATGAGTATGGTGCTTCTGTTGAGTTCAGGCCCATGCCCTTTTACAAGGCTTGTTGGTTGACAAGTGATAATGATGCAAAATTGCAGGAGTTTTTACGATTCAAACAACAAAATTCCGCAGAAGACAAAGATGGAATGCCAGTTTATTTGGCTCAAAGTGAATGGTTTTTGAATACGGAAATCACCAATAATCCAGACATCAAATTTCATTTTACCAGTGAGATACACAAACAAGAAATTACTGGAGCATAAGTATGTCATTGAAATAGTGAAAAGCGAGGATTTTGGTCCTCGCTTTTTTTGTTTTCGGAAGTACCTCATCAGGAAAATTGGTACAATGTATTTTTGGCTAAAATTAATCAAAGCGTACTATCTTCGTTAACATGCAAAAAGCTGGTTTTAAAGAGTTGTCCAATACATTTTCCATTACCTATGCGGAAATTATTGTGCCGCTTCATTTACCACAAAATTACACATGGGTTATTCCCGAAAAATGGTTGTCTAAAATCACACCGGGCATACGTGTGGAGGTTTCTATTCGCAACAAAAAATACACAGGGATTGTCAAAAGACTTTTTCATGAAAAACCTGTTGGATTCCAACCTTTACCTATTTTAGGTGTCATTGATGACGAGCCTTTGTTGCATGAACAACAGTTGGCATTGTGGCGCTGGATTTCGGCTTATTACATGTGTAGTGAAGGAGATATTATGCAAGCCGCGATACCTGCGAATATGAAACTTTCGAGTGAGACTATATTGCTGTGGAATGATAATTTTGATGATGAGGATTTAAGCTATTTAAGTGATGAGGAATTTATAGTTGCAGAGGCTTTGAGTATCAAAAAAGAACTGAAATTCACCGAAATTCAAAAACTATTAGACGCAACTCGTATATATCCAATCGTCAAGAAATTGATGGATCAGCATATTGGTTTTGTATGGGAAGATCTTAAAGAAAAATATAAAGAAAAAAGAGAAAACTTTGTTTTTCTGCAAGCACAATACCAAGAGGAAAAACACTTGCAGGATTTATTTGAAAATCTCGGCAAAGCTCCTAAGCAAATGGAACTGTTATTGGCATTTATCCATTTGCAAAAAACGGAAGGACTTGTCAAACAGCCGGATCTTCTGAAAAAGGCAAATGCTTCACATGCACAGTTAAAGAGTTTGGTAGATAAAGGCGTACTACTAACAGAAAAAAGAGTAGTGGATCGATTTCCTTCTATTGATTTTTTACCTAAAATTGATATTCAATTATCCTCGGCACAACAAGTGACTTTTGATAGTATAAATGCTAGTTTTGAAACTCAGAATGTTACTTTATTGCATGGTGTTACATCTAGTGGAAAAACGGAAATCTACATTAAGCTAATTGATCGCTATCTTCAACTAGGTAAACAGGTATTGTACATGCTTCCTGAGATTGCCTTGACGGCTCAGATCATTAATCGTCTACGTAAGCATTTTGGCAATAGTATCGTTATTTACCATTCTAAATTTAACGCCAATGAAAGAGTGGAGATTTGGAATAAAGTAAAAAGTGGCGAGGCTAAAATCGTACTGGGCGCGAGATCTTCCATATTGCTGCCTTTTAAGGATTTGGGATTGATAGTCGTAGATGAGGAACACGATAGCTCCTATAAGCAAACTGAACCTGCGCCTCGTTATCATGCGCGTGACACAGCCATCTACTATGTTTCACTTTTTGGTGCGAAAGTCCTCTTGGGTAGTGCCACTCCATCCTTAGAGTCTTATTACAATTCACTACAAGGTAAATATGGACTGGTACAATTATCGGAAAGATTTGGACAAGTACAGATGCCCAATATTGAAATTGTGGATATCAAACTATTTCCAAAGGAAAAAGAGGAAAATATTATAGTGTATCCTCCTTTAAAAAATAAGATCGATGAGGTTTTAAGACTCAAACAGCAAGTTATTTTATTTCAAAATAGGAGGGGTTATAGTCCTTATGTGCAGTGTGCCGCTTGTGGATGGATTCCCGAGTGCGGCAATTGTAATGTTTCCTTGACTTGGCATAAATCCAAAAACAAACTATCCTGCCATTATTGCGGATCGGAATATCCTGTTGTACATACTTGTCCAGCTTGTGGTAGTCATCATTTTATCCAAAAGAATTTTGGTACCGAACAAATCGAAGAAATAGTAGAAGAGACTTTTCCGAAAGCAGAAGTAGCCCGTATGGACCTTGATAGTATTAGAGGAAAACATGGCCACGAAGCACTTATTGGCCATTTTGAAAACAAAAAAATAGATATTCTTGTTGGAACTCAGATGGTTGTTAAGGGTTTGGATTTTGAGAATGTGCAACTTGTTGGGATTTTGGATGCGGACAGTATTTTGGGCTTTACGGATTTTAGGGTTAATGAACGGGCATTTCAACTAATGGAACAGGTGAGTGGGAGAGCTGGGCGTCGTGATGGTCAGGGTGAAGTTATGATTCAGGTGCGCAATACACAGCATCCTGTTTTGCAGTTTGTGAAAGAGCATGACTATGAAAAAATGTATCAATTTGAAATTGAAAACCGTCGTTTATTTGCCTATCCTCCTTTTACTCGAATTATCAATATTCAAATTAAACACAAGGATCGGAAAACTGCGGAAGAAGCTGCGAAAATGCTGGTGCAGTCTTTGGCCATCAACTACATGGAATATTTGTCCGGACCTGCTGAACCAGTCGTAAATAGGATCCGAAACCAATATTTATGGGATGTCATGCTAAAGCTTCCAAAGGATACAGCACTGATTAACCAATGCAAAAATAAGATCATGACAACGGCAGGTGGTATCCAATCCATGAAACAGTTTAGATCTGTCATGATACTTCCTGATGTAGATCCAATATAAATAGTTATTTTAGATGTGCATTGAAACTATGATGGAACTTTCTAACCAAATACATGAAAAATGAACACTTCGACTATTTTACAAGTAGAACAACAAACTCAGGCTATTTTAAATCAGTCTTATTCTTGGCTTGAACATGCCAAGATCTTTGCTTTGAGTTTTGGTCCTAAGTTATTAGCCGCGATTGTTATTTACATAGTTGGCATGTGGCTTATCAGAAAGCTTATTTCTCTTTTGAGTAAAGTCTTAAATGCCCGAAAATTTGATGAGTCATTAAAAACTTTTCTGTTGTCATTTGTAAAAGTTTTTTTGATTGTATTGTTGTTCTTGACGATAGCTGGAAAGGTTGGTATTGAGACGACAAGTTTTGCTGCAATACTAGCTGGACTTAGTATTGGTGTTGGTGCGGCTCTTAATGGATCACTTGGTAATATCGCGGGCGGTGTGATGATTATGATTTTCAAACCTTTTAAAGTAGGCGATATCATTTCGTCTCAAGGGCAAACCGGACTCGTAACGGAAATTGGCATTGTAAATACGGTCTTGCGAACGCCAGAAAACAAAACGGTTATATTGCCTAATGGTCCTTTGTCTACTGGAGTTATTACCAATTTTAATGAGTTGGGTGACTTGAAAGTGTCTATTGAGTTGGCTATTGATGCCAGTCAGGATATTGACAAGGCGAGAGCGATTGCGCTGGATGCCATGAATGCTTTTCCGGAAGTGATAAAAGATCCTGCTCCTAGTGTCGTCGTCAATAAAATAGAAGGTGGTGCTATCTATCTCGGTTTTGCTCCACATGCGACTCAAGGCGATTATTGGAAAGTATATTGGGGTGTATTGGAAAATATAAAAAAGGCTTACGATGCTAATGGCATACAGCTTCCTATATCTTCTATGGTCGTCACAAATGTTCAAGGTTAATCAATATAATATGTCAAAACAAATATGGTTTAGTGAAACGCCTAGTTTGGATGCGCTTAACAACGCTACAAAGAAAACATTAGGAGAAGTATTGGATATTCAATTTGTAGAAATAGGTTTGGATTTTCTAAAAGCAACAATGCCTGTTAATGACAATACGCACCAACCTGCAGGACTTCTACATGGTGGAGCTTCCGCTGCGCTTGCGGAGCATGTTGCAAGCATGGCAGGTTGGCTCTGTGTAGATCCTTCAAAATTTTCCTGTGTAGGTGTGGAGATTAACTGCAACCACATTCGAGGAAAGAAGACGGGTTTGGTTACAGGTACTGCAAAACCTTTCCATATTGGAAAAACAACACAGGTCTGGGAAATAAAAATCACAGATGAAAAAGACAAACTTGTTTGCATCAGTCGTATGACCCTGGCGATAATTCCTGTGCCACAACCTGAACAAACAGCGTAGGTATTTTTTATTTTCGAGATATTAAGAGCAATAATAATATTGCTCTTTTTTTTGTTTTATTAAAATGTTTTTTAATTTTATTAAAAAAGTATTTAAATTTGTTAAATGAAACTACCGATAAAATGCCCAAGCTGTGATAGTCAGTTGCATGTTACACAACTTAAATGCGATGCCTGCTCAACAGAAATCAATGGTAGTTATGAATTACCGTTGTTTTTGCAGTTAAGTAGGGAAGAACAAGCGTTTATCATGGACTTTTTCTTGGAAAGTGGAAGTATTAAAGAGATGGCAAAAAAAGCGAATACCAGTTATCCTACTATGCGAAACAAGATGGATGACATGATTGAAAAAATCAAACAACTACAACAATGACTACTATTACAAAAAAAAGTTTTTTTAATCCTTTAGCGAGTATTCCAGATCGATGGCAATTGGCTATTTCGGTATCTATACTTGTTTTATCTATATTGTTTAATTACAAGACAGGAATGATAGACGATGGCGTTTTTCATACTACATTTCAATCTCATACGTCTTGGCCGTTGTTGATTATTTCTGGTATTATAATCGTACTGTTACCGACAATATTATTATGTATAAGTGGAAAAGTTTTTTATAAAAGAACGCGTCTTGTTGATATGTGGAATGCTGTGTTGTTTAGTCGATTGCCTATATTGATTTACAATATTATTTTCGCTGCTTGCGTAGATAAAAATGCCTTAAACCAGCTCGCTGAAAACGGAAACCTAAAAGATATTTCTGCCGTATCTTTTTTAGCCTTAATAGGGTTGTTAGGAATACCTTTTATTGTTTATAGTTTTGTGATTTTGGTGAATGGCTACAAGACTGCCATGTATGCTAAAAAGCCAATACATTATGTGATTATGGTAACCGCTCTTTTGTTATCTGAATTCATTTACAGACTATTTATTTTTCCAATGTTGATTCAATATTTAAACTAAATAACTATGAAAAACCTTCAACTACTATTTTTTATTTTCAGTATGAGCATTTCAGTATTGGTAAAATCTCAAACTACGGATAGCACCTTTGTTGAAACTCCGATTACCTTACAAACGACAACTGGAAAAATATATGGCACATTAACGATGCCTAAAACCAATCAAAAAATTCCTGTTGTATTGATTGTAGCAGGAAGCGGACCAACAGACAGAAATTGTAATAGTTATGCAATCGGATTAAATACGAATAGTTATAGCCAACTGGCGCATGAGTTAGCGAAATCGGATATTGCATCAATACGATTTGATAAAAGAGGAATTGCGGAAAGTAAAGATGCAGGAAATGAGGAGAAAAATCTACGTTTTGATATGTATATTAACGATGCAAATTCATGGATTGAGTTATTAAGAAAAGATAAAAGGTTTTCTTCCATTATCGTTATTGGACACAGTGAGGGTTCTTTGGTTGGAATGGTTGCGGGAAAGAATGCTAATAAATTTATTTCCTTAGATGGAGCGGGGGAACCTGCTAATCTTATATTGAAAAAACAGCTTAAGGCGCAAATGCCAGAGGCATATTTTGAAAAAGTCAGCCTCTCTTTGGATACCTTAACTAGCGGAGACACATTAAAGTATGTTGATCCAAATTTAATGATGCTGTTTCGTCCATCTGTTCAGCCTTATATGATTTCTTGGTTTAAATATGATCCCCAAAAAGAAATTAAAAAACTGACTATTCCAATATTGATCGTACAAGGAAATAGAGATCTGCAAGTAACCGAGGATGATGCTAAATTGTTGAAAGAGGCAAACTCAAAAGCGAAAATGGTGGTTATTGATAGTATGAATCATGTATTGAAAGATGTCTCTAACGACAAAACGGAAAATTTGAAATCCTATTCCAATCCTGATTTACCCATTGACCATATTCTCGTACAAAAAATAGTTTCATTTATCAAAGATTAAATGTGTCAATATGGACGAAGTTTTATTTTCGGAAACGCAGCGATTCAAACAATGGTGGTTGTGGTTACTTCTACTTGGACTGAATGGATTATTTCTGTTTGGTGTTTTCAAGCAAGTGATATTGAAACAGCAGTTTGGTGATAAGCCAATGGGAGACGCTGGACTAATAATAATAACAAGTGTAATGATATTGTTTACGCTACTAGTTCTAAGCTTTAATCTAGAAACTAGAATTCAAAAAGAAGGAATCTATGTTCGTTTTTTCCCGTTTCAATTTAAGTTCAAGTTTTATGCATGGAATACATTGTCAAAATTTTATGTTAGAAAATATTCTCCTATAGGTGAATACGGTGGTTGGGGATTGCGACTTGGTATGTTTGGGAAAGGTGCGGCATACAATGTATCGGGAAACAAAGGCTTGCAACTTGAATTTGTAAATAGAGATAAGCTTTTGATAGGAACTAACAAGCCAGATGAGTTAAGGAATGTTTTGG
>QFOI01000146.1 GCA_003241175.1 Pseudopedobacter saltans | reverse complement strand
GTTTTTACCATCACCGTTGGGCGAAAAAGCAGACGGTACGAAAAAGCCAGTTTGTGTTTGGAAAATATGAGCTGCAATTTTTGCTGCTGCAACACAACCAAATTCGTCACTCATGTTGAGTGTGTAAAATTGCTGCCCGACACCATAAGGAATTGTTGCGATGGTTGTGGCGCTGTCTGTACTGCTTAAGTAACTGAAAGGCGTCCAAGAATAATAGTATTTGCGATCGGTAAAATTGGTAGTTGGGATTAGACTTAATGGCTGATTCCATACAACTGTCGTGTCATTAGTGAGCTTGATGCTGAAATGAGGTGCAATACGAACTATAATTGTATCTTGTACGTGCTTTGTGCAATAACTATTTTTGTCATATCCATCAATGATGTAGGAGGTGGTGTTATTAGGTTTGACTATGATACTGCTGTTTCTTTGGTTGGAAGGATTCCAGATATTGTCAGTCGTTGTCCCAGTAGTAGTAATTGTTAAACTATTACCGAGACAAATAGTAGTGTCTGGATTTTCTTGTATTTGAATAGTTGGATATTTTGCGGCATATACCTGAACTGTTTTTTCAACCTGACAATTACTTCCATATTTGGCCAAAATGGAGTAGCTATTGCTTCCCGAAACCAATATAGACGGTTGTATAATAGTTGAATTGTTTAATGTATCAACGCCCGTTTGTTGACTCCATAAAAAATTAGTTGCCTGTGTGGATACATTAAAGGTTGCGGTATCTCCAATACAAGCATAGACATCGTTGGCTATAATGTTAAGGTTTTGGAGTAGGTTTACTTGTATTTTTTTGGACTCTACACAATCTCCACTATGTGCGGTAATTGTGTATTCTGTATTTGTTTTTGGAAAAACGAGAATACTGTTGGTGTCTGCATCTGGTATATTGTTGTCAGAAGATGTCCAATGGTAGGTTTTGGCATTAGACGAGTTTACAATGAGTAGCACACTATCTTTATAACAAATAAGGGTATCTGTGAATAAAGGATTAAGTTCTACTTGACTAATAATGTCTAGTTGGTGTGAGATTGTGTCACTACAGCCCTTACTATTTCCCACTTTCAGTATTGCTTTGTAAGTTCCTGGGGAACTATATTGGTATTTGGGGTTCTGTTGAGTAGATGTTTTTCCGTCTCCAAAATCCCATAGCCAACTATTGACGATACCGCTGACAGTGGTGGTGGCATCATTGAAATTAGTTGCGGACAATATACAATCACCATCGTTGTTGAATCCCGGTACGAAACCTGGATATACTCTTATTTCAGATGTTGTGGAATCCGTGCATTCTTCGGATACTCCGATTTTAAGTTTCAAAGTGTAGATACCGGTGTCTGGATACACAAAAGTCGGTGTTGGGGAATGGGAAATATTGTCCGCTTTTTCAGGTACTCCAAAGTCCCATTCGAATATGGAGTTGGAGCTAACTTGTGAGTTGTTTTTGAAATTAAATGTATAATCCCTACAGTTGATATAGCTTGGGTTCAAAGAAGTTTCCTGTAGAGAACAATTGGTTACGTTTATTTGTAATTCTTTTTTGGACGTACTTATTTTAACGCCTTTGCGCCATTCGTCAACATACACAGCAACTACATATTCACCAACTTGATCAGGGGCTCTTCCTGAAATCAAACCACTCCTTGGGTCTATTGTCACATCACTACCCAATGGAAAGTTGCCACTAAAAGGTGCGACATAGTTGAGCGTTAGATAAGGTGGCGGTGTGGGCGTTACAAGGACATTACTATTATTTCCACCAGCGTCATTGCCGTTCCCAAAATAATAACTTAGCGAATCACCATCGGGATCTTCCGCAGAGAAAGGTATGGCTATCTTCGAATTGTGGCAGACGGTAGAGGTGTCCAAAAAGTTGAAATATGGACTGTTGTTAGTATGAAGATCCATTTCACCATCATTGGTTAGTATTTTTCCCGGAATTGAAGTGAATAATGTAATGCCAGTATTGACAGAATTGATAATGTTTACGATACCGCTAACACGTGCTCTAAATTGGACATTTACGTTATATCCGGCTTGGTTACCAGGTAAATCGACAACGGAAGAATAGGTGAGGACTTTGTAGCATATCTCTGGTGCATTGATCAAGCAAGGGCTAAATGTTGTTTTAAGAAGTGTAGTCGAGTCTTGAGCAAAAACATTTTCCGAATACATACGAGTATTTGTTCCTGCATCAAATACACCCAATATAACCGAAGATCTATAGGAATTAAGATTATGACAATCGATGTAGAGATAAACAGTTATTTTATATTGCGAAGAATTGGAGTACAACCCAGGTCCAATGTATTGATAACCAATCCATCCACCTTTAACATGGTTTGCTTTTGCTATATTGCAAAAGATAAAAAGAGACAAAACCAATATTAATACAACTCGAATTTTCTTCATGGATCGCTTTTAGAAAGAATAGCCTATATATAATCCTGTAGTCCAACTATATGTTCCCATATTGTGTGTTCCATTTGGCAGATAATCAATATTAAAAGTAGGCAAGCCATCATATTGAAATCGTAGATCTATATAAAAATTCCCTTTTGGATTTTCACTTGTCAATAACTTTAATCCTCCGAGTAGACTGTAATTGAATTTTCGGACATTGTCTAAAGAATGGTTTTGTCCAGTATTGGCAACGGAATAAATGTCAATATTGGGATCGTCAGGATTTGTTTCTGAATATTTCGCTCTTAAGTTCCAACTTGGAGCGATGCCTCCATATATCACAAGACCCGTCTCGCCATAATTGTTGTTGGTGACTCGATACTGCAGGGTGATTGGGCTTTCCAAGTTGTTGATCCTATATTTGAAATAATAGTAACCTTTGTTTACACTTCCGTCCTCACTTTCAAAATCAGATCCCTCCACATATCTTCTATATACCGCACCACGCCCATTGTAGTTCACTTCCAGTCCTAATGTAAGTTTGGATGAAAGTTGATAATCGGCGGTTATGCCAGGGACGAATGTGGACCTGATATATTTTTTAAAACCACTATAATAAGGGTCAGCACTATTTTGTTTGTCGAAAGGGTAGACATTGTTGGAAAATCCTGAAAAACTCATTCCCGCTTTCCATCCAATATGAAAACGTTCCGCGTAAATGGTGATTAATTGACCTTTGGATTCTGACGAGCAAAAAAACATTCCCAATAACATGATAAATAACCAATTAGATCTCATTTCCTATTCAGTGTCATTCTTTTAAAATTGAAAGTTAAACAATTATTCATTAAATTGTTAACTTCACCTTTTCCAACTCATAAATCATCTAAATTTTAAATATGAAAAAGTGGCTAATGTCTGTTGCATTTTTGGCGAGCACAGGCTTGTATGCACAAGTGACTCCACTGTGGTTGCGTTATCCGTCCATTTCCCCTGATGGGAAAAACATTGTTTTTGGTTATAAAGGTGACATTTATCGTGTACCAACAGAAGGTGGTGCGGCGATCCCTTTGACATTGGGAGAGTCTCAAGAAATGATGCCAGTGTGGAGTCACGACGGAAAGTATATTGCTTTTGCAAGTGATAGGTATGGTAATTTTGACGTATTCGTTATGCCAGCAAGTGGTGGTGAAACCATTCGTCTTACAACCAATAGTGCAGCAGACTATCCTTATGATTTTACGCCAGACAATAAGAAAGTCCTTTTTGCCTCGTCTCGAAATGCGCCAGCTAAAAGTATACGTTTCAATTACGCGATATTTAAAAATCTATATGAAGTGCCTGTTTCAGGGGGAAGACCGATGTTGGTTTCTGCGGCTGGTTCTGACAATGCTCATTTTAACTCCAAGGGAGATAAAATAGTTTTCCAAGATTCTAAAGGGTATGAAGATCCTTGGCGCAAACACCATGTGTCAGCCATTACGCGTGATATTTGGGTGTATGATCTTCCAACCAAAACGTATAGTCAAATAAGTGATTTCGCAGGAGAGGACAGGGAACCCCTTTTTTCTTCCGATGATCAGAGTGTATTTTATTTAAGTGAAAAGAAAGGAACGCAAAACCTTTTTAAAAGAAATATAGCTTCTGGTTCCGAAACTCAGTTAACATCCTTTAAGGACAATCCGGTACGACACCTAAGTCGTGCCAATGACAATACTTTGGTTTTCTCCTGGAACGGGGAAATCTATTCTTTAAAAGAAGGAGGTCAACCATTTAAAATTCCCGTACAGATAATGAGTGAAACACGAGAAAATATCGTGAAAAATACTCCAGTAATGGGTAGCGTGAGTGAATTTGTATTGAGTCCAAGTGGTAAAGAAATTGCTTATGTCAACAGGGGAGAGGTGTTTGTAAGTAGTATAGAAGGCAAGTTTACAAAACGCATTACCAATACGCCGTCTCAGGAACGAATGGTAGAGTGGAGCGCTGATGGCAAAGCTGTCATTTATTCGGCAGAAAGAAATGGTAGTTGGGATATTTACAAAACAACAATTGTTTCTCCTAAAGAGCAAAATTTCTTTGCTGCTACATTGCTTAAGGAAACACCTGTAATAGCTACGGAAAAAGATGAATTTAAGCCAAAATATTCACCAGATGGTAAAAGTATTGCTTACATAGAAGAGCGTAATGTCCTAAAAGTATATAATCTGGAATCAAAAACCACAAAAACTTTATTGCCTTTCGGACACAACTATAGTTATTCTGATGGTGATTGGGATTTTGCTTGGAGCCCAGACAGCAAATGGTTGTTGGTAGACGACCAAAAAGGTTATTTTTCATCCAATAATGCCGCTCTAATAAAAGCAGACGGAACAGGAAAGATCGTCAATCCTATCAATAGTGGTTTCGGCGAGGGTAATAACAAATGGGGTTTAGGTGGCAAGATGTTTACTTATGAAAGTGATAAGCTTGGAAGAAAATCATTGGCGACACAAGGTAGCCGTGAGTCTGACATCTATGCTGCATTTTTTGATAAGAAGTCTTACGATCAGTTTATATTGAGTAAGGATGATTATGACCTGATAAAAGATAAAAATGAAGAGGGAAAAGATAAAAAGAAGGATTCCAGTAAAATAGATCCCGACCACATCGTATTTAAAGACGATAGCAAGTCAACCAATCTTGATTGGAAAGATATCGATCAACGAATAGTTCGTTTGACTATAAATAGTTCTTCTATTGCCGATTATGTATTGAACAAAGACGCAAGTAAATTATATTATCTGTCTGCTTTTGAAAAAGGATATGATCTTTGGGTGACAGATCCACGTACGCATGATACGAAAATTCTCGTTAAACTAGGAGGTTCCCCTAGTGGTTTGGAAATGAGTAAAGACGGCAAAAGTCTATTTGTAAGTAATCGCGGTTCTTTAGTAAAAGTGGATGCAACTACAGGTGCTATGACGCCTATCTCGATTGATGCTGATATGGCGTTAAATCCTGCCGCAGAACGTTCCTATATTTTTGAACATGCATGGCGTCAAGTAGAAAAGAAATTTTATGATACGACATTGCATGGGATAAACTGGAAATATTACCATGATAACTATGCACGCTTTCTACCGCATATCAATAACAATTATGATTTTCAAGAATTGTTGAGTGAGTTGTTGGGAGAGTTGAATGGCTCTCATACAGGGGGTCGTTATCGCCCTATGTTTGCCAATAGTGATGCCACTGCAACTTTGGGTTTGTTGTATGACGAAACATATACTGGAAAAGGATTGAAAGTGACAGAAGTCCTAGCTAGTGGTCCTTTTGACAAAGTAGACTCAAAATTAAAAGCTGGAGACATTATCACCGCAATTGATGGTGTTGCTGTTGCGGATTCCGTAGATTGGGCCTCCCTTCTCAATAGAAAAGCTGGACGTATTACTTCTGTTAGTATTGCTGGCAAATCGGATGAAACGGTGCGTCCAATTAGTGTGGGGGAAGAAGGTGAGTTGATGTACGCTCGATGGACTAAACGAATGGAAAAATTAGTGGATAGTCTGAGTGGAGGAAAAGTAGGGTATGTTCATGTAAGAGGTATGAATGATGGTAGTTTCAGAGAAACGTACGATCAAGTAATGGGGAAAATGCGAGACAAACAAGCTTTGATAGTGGATACACGATTCAACGGCGGAGGTTGGTTACATGATGATCTCAACACTTTGTTAAGTGGCAAAAATTATCTTCGTTTTGCTCCACAAGGACATATGACTAAAGGCGGAGAGCCGATGTCCAGATGGCAAAAACCTAGTTGTGTGGTTATGAGTGAAGGAAACTATAGCGATGCTTTTATTTTCCCATATACCTATAAGGAACAGAGTATTGGTAAATTAATAGGTATGCCGGTCGCTGGAACAGGAACTGCAGTTTGGTGGGAAACCCAGATCGATCCTACATTGATTTTCGGAATTCCAATGGTGGCAACTATTGGAAAGGAAAACCGTCCAACAGAGAATCTGCAAGTAGAACCAGATATAAGAGTACCATTGAAATATGAAGATTTTTTAAATGGTCAAGATAACCAGATGAAAACTGCAGTTCAAGAGATGTTGAAAGAAATAGGGAAATAGGATATTTTCTAGTTTACAAACAACAAGGTCAGCAATTAGCTGACCTTGTTGTTGTTAGGGAGATAATGTCTTGTCTATTTTGGAAGATAACTTTTAAGAGCATTGACATAGTTTTCAAAAGCGATAACGCCTTTATTGGTTATGGAGCAAGTCGTATTTGGATAATTGTCTTTGAATGATTTTACAATGTTTATGTATCCCGCATCTTTCAGTTTCTGCAACTGTACACTCAAGTTTCCTGCCGTTGATTCCGTTTGCTCTTTCAAGTAACTAAAATCAGCCTCTTTTAGACTTATCAACAAACTCATTACGGCCAACCGAAGTTGTGAGTGCAATATGGGATCCAGATCTTTAAACATTTACTATCTTCCTCAATCTTAAATATCTACTACGTAAAATAATACCAGGTATTAGCCAGGCTGAAATAGAACATACCGATACCAACAATAATTTTATACTGGAATCTATTTTAAATACAATAACAATCAGCGCACATAACCAACATACAATACCACCAATAGTCATCGGTTTGAAATTGATGATGCCTCCTGTCGCAAAAGTGGGAATCCCATATAAGACGAAATACACCGTTGCATTATTGCCTTCAGGTGTGAACGAAACTAAAAGCATACTTACTGCAAATGCGATCCAGGTATAGGCTATCGCTTTTTGGGAAAGTCCAATAGGTTTTGGCTTATTCTTACTTTTATTTTTTTGATAAAAAATAACAATCAACTGGATTACCATAGCTGGTATAGTTAACAAAAAAATATCGAAAGAAATGAAGTGTTGTAGTTTTACTTCCACAAAAACGAATAGACTACAAAATGTAATCAAGGCTCCCCAATAAATTGGCCAGGTTCCTTTATCTACAATAGAATTCTTTGCTCTGTCGATCATCTGTTGAATGATCTGAATACTCTCGATTTCCGTTATTTGTTTCTCTTCCATTTTATTTGCATTTTTCCAAAGCTTCTGTTGCTAGTTTCTTACCCCAATCAGGATACAAAGGTTGTGGCTTGTCTGTTTCGAATAAAGCCACTGCTTTTTCTAATATAGGTTTGGCGGCAGCTTTACCGCCTCCGATAAATTCGGGTGTGTTCAATACACCTTGACCTTTTAAAAAGTACAATCGAGGATTGTTGGGGTTCAGCTTCAAGCCTTCTTCTAGTTGAGTCTGAGCGTTTTTGCCGTAAGTCATATAGCGTCCTTGAGGGTCGACTAATAGTTGCAATATGTAACCCATATACGAAACCGCTTTGGTTTCATCGCTTTTTTGTATGGCATCTGCTTTCTCTGCCAATTCTAAAGTTTTTGTGCCTACAGCATCTTTATCTGCTTTTGCATCTATGAAACCATAATTCGCCTCACTAAGTCCCGCGTAATAAAAAGGCAACCATTGTGTTTTTTCAGCATTTCCGATACGTTCAAAACTGGCTGCCAGATTTTGAAAATCTTGTCCAGTCTTTGCTGAATCGAACAAGGCTAGATTTTTTTTCATGGCCGCAATATATTTTTCGTTTTGTGCATTGGCGATAAACATAGCGCCAAAAGCTA
>QFOI01000145.1 GCA_003241175.1 Pseudopedobacter saltans | reverse complement strand
GCTCAAGAAGTAGATACTTCAGCACTTCCCGACAGTCAGAGAGAATTTTTAAGGCTTCCGCCTTTTTCTATTTACAAAGACAATTATTTTATAAGTGGAACTAGTATCAACCATAAGCCGGATAAATACAATTCGGATATCAAATACCAGATAAGTATTCGTCAGCTCCTTTATAGACAGCCTATTTTAGGTGGTAGTTTTCCTTACCTAAGCTATACCCAAAAATCTTTTTGGAATGTGTACCAAAACTCCAAACCTTTTGCGGAGATTAATTTCAATCCTTCTTTGGGTTTGTTGCGACCATACAAGAACAGATACGGAACCATGAACTATGTGACTGCTGCTATTGAACATGAGTCAAATGGACGGGACAGTACCTATTCAAGAAGCTGGAATCGATTATCTTTTAGTTGGCATGCTTATTTTAGTAGAAGATTACAGTTCTCTTTGGATGCTTGGATACCATTTGATTATAAAGATGAAAATCCCGATCTGCTTAATTATGTGGGATATGGACAGTTTAGTTTGTCCTATATTATAAAGGAAAATAAATGGTATGCTGATGTATTGGTGAGAAAGGGAAATCAATGGAACTGGAAAGGCTATATGCAAACACAGATTTCCTATAAACTTTTCCAAAAAAGCAACGAATACCTTATGTTGCAATGGTACAATGGCTATGCCGAAAGCTTGATTAACTATCAAGGTTATGCCAATAAGATCCGTATTGGTCTGCTCTTAAGACCGAACAGAAATGTCTTTTTCTAACCTATTGCGCATTTGGAAGTTTATCCCAATTAATAATATCCCATATTTTTAAAAAACCTCTCCCTAACCCTCCCCTCAAAGGGGAGGGAATAAGGGTGGGGTTCATATTTGTCGCGAGAAAAACCTCAACATTTTTTGTCAAAGCAAAAGAAAAGATATCTTCCGATTTTTTCTAAATACACAACGTCTTTTTCTAACTATTTATAAGATTCAATATAGTTCCACATTTCCTGAAAAATAGTCTCTTTCATCTCTTTGGCTGTTTTTCCTTCTGGCGAATGCGCAGGGAGAATATGTAGTTCCAATATGCTAGGGTGTAAGAAAAAAGGTTTGGATGCGGGTAAGACTTTTTTGCTGTTGAACAAGACTACTGGAATTATTTTTTTGCCTGTTTGTGTGGCTAATTTAAAAGCACCATCCTGAAAATTGCCCAACGGTTTGTCTGATTTATTTCGTGTGCCTTCAGGATACAAAACCATGTCTAGTTTCCATTTGGTTAGAACTTCGATCATTTTGGCGTAACTTTTCGAACGGCTTTTTGGATCTTTTCGATTGACCAAAATACTTCCCCAACTATAAATCCATCCGAATATGGGCACTTTTGCAAAACTGCTCTTGGCAATGGTTTTATTGGCATTTGGTAAAAATGGTGTCGTGACGGGAATGTCGATCAAGCTATTGTGGTTACAGACAACAATATAGTTTTCTCCTTTTTGGAAGATTTCTTTATTGCGGATTTTCAATGGGCAACCTATTAAGTTGAGATAAACAGTCATCCAAACTTTAGAAACGGCTCGATGCCATTTTCCACGGCTTGGCTCACCTAAAAATGCGCAAGGAATAAAAAAAACAAAAGCAATCAGCATAGTTGAGACAAACAACAAAATGCCCCACAATGCCCAAATACGCCCAAATATTTCTTTGAAAATCTTCATGTTATAATGATGCAGGTTGCCAATCAATAGGAGAGAAGCCTTGTTTGGTTAAAAGTTCATTGGTTTTGCTAAAATGTTTGCAGCCGAAAAAACCGTTGTAAGCACTCAGTGGAGACGGATGTGCTGCTTTCAAAATAAAATGTTTGCTTTTGTCAATGAATACTTCTTTGGATTGTGCAAATTTCCCCCACAAAAGAAATATAACGCCGGTTTTTTTATCGGAAATTGTTTTAATGACAGCATCCGTGAAATCGCCCCAGCCAATTTTGGAATGACTATTGGCTTCAGAAGCTCTCACCGTCAATGTCGCATTCAACATGAAAACGCCTTGTTGAGCCCAATGCAAAAGATTCCCCGTTTTCGGTATTGGCATTCCAATATCCGAATGCAGTTCCTTATACATATTGACAAGTGATGGTGGTGGTAATATGCCATCAGGTACAGAAAAACAAAGTCCCATAGCTTGCCCAGGTCCGTGATAGGGATCTTGACCAAGCATGACGACCTTGACTTTGTCAAAAGGTGTTTGTTGGAATGCATTGAAAATCAGATTGCCTGGAGGATAGATGACTTTTTTCTGTTCCTTTTCGATTTTGAGGAATTCGACAATGTTGCCAAAATATTTTTTGTCAAATTCGTCTTCTAATGCAGCTTTCCAACTGTCTTCTATTTGCACGTTCATGGTTCAAAAATAACGACATTGATGATATTCACGTATTGTGTAAAAGAAAAAATGAAGTTTTCGGATTATCGTTTATCTTCGCTTTTTAATGAAACTGTCCACGCGAAATCTTTTGGGTATTAGGGATCTGACGAAAGAAGATATAACGTTGATCCTCGACACAGCAGCCCAGTTCAAAGAAGTATTGCAACGTCCGGTAAAGAAAGTTCCCTCTTTGCGAGATGTGACGATTGTCAATTTGTTTTTCGAAAATTCCACCCGTACTCGAATGTCTTTTGAGTTGGCAGAAAAACGACTTTCTGCCGATACGCTCAATTTTTCCGCCAGTACCTCCTCTACCAAAAAAGGAGAAACTTTGTTGGATACCGTCAACAATATTCTGAGCATGAAGGTGGATATGGTCGTTATGCGCCACTCTGCCAGTGGTGCACCGCATTTTTTAGCCAAACATATTCCTGCTGCCATTGTGAATGCGGGTGATGGTATCAATGAGCATCCGACGCAGGCATTATTGGAAGCTTTGTCTATTCAAGAGCGTTTTGGTCGTAATCTTGAAGGTCGGAAAGTGGCAATATTGGGTGATATTAGTCATAGCCGTGTAGCGATGAGTGATATGTATCTTTTGACAAAAATGGGCGCAGAGGTGACGATTGCTGGTCCTCCAACGCTAATACCAAAATATTTGACAGACGCATTTGATGTGCGTGTAGAATATGATATCAAAAAAGCCTTGCAATGGTGTGATGTTGCTAACGTACTTCGCATACAGTTGGAACGTCTGGACCAACCTTTGTTTTCTACTCTACGTGAATACAATCTCCAGTATGGTGTTAGTCGCAAATTGCTCGAAAGTTTGGGTAAAGAAGTGACCATCATGCATCCTGGTCCGATCAATAGAGGTGTGGAATTGGATAGCGATGTGGCTGACGGACCTTGCTCCATCATATTGCCGGAAGTAGAAAATGGTGTGGCGGTTAGAATGGCTGTCTTATATTTGTTGGCGGATAGAAACAATTAATCAATCAATATTAGCCGTATAAAATGGAAAAGATTGCCCTATTTCCTGGAACTTTTGATCCTGTTACCTTAGGACATTTGGATATCGCAAAACGAGCGCTAAGCCTTTTTGATAAAGTAGTGATTGGTATTGGTACCAATATAGCCAAGGTTCCTATGTATTCTGTGGAACAAAGGAAACAATGGTTAGATGAAATTTTCATTGATGAGCCTCGGATAGAAACCAATGTTTATGAAGGACTAACAGTTGATTTTTGCCAAAAAATAAATGCAAAATTTATAGTCAGAGGTATTCGGTTTGTCAGTGATTTTGAATACGAAAAAATGATTGCTGACATGAATCGCAGTTTGGACGATTCTATCGAAACGATTTTTTTGACTTGTTTGCCGATTTACAATTCAGTCGCATCTACCATGGTCAGAGATGTTATCAAAAACAACGGAGATGCCAGCCAGTTCTTGCCAGATGTTGTCAAAAAGACGATTTACAATAAGTAGAAAAATTAAAGAAAACCATTCAATGCGAATGGTTTTTTCTTTTTAAAGAAATGTAAAAAAATGTGATTGACTAGACCTTTCGGTCATAGTACGTTACATTTGTTTGAAACAAAAAGCAATACAGATGAAAGTTTTTATTACTAAGCCTATTGGTGAAAGAGGGATGGCTGTTTTGGAAAAAGCAAAGTTAGACATAACTATTTGGAAACAAAAAAAAGCACTTTCCCAAGATGAACTCATCCAAAAACTACAATCTTTTGATGCATTCATCTGTATTGGAAAATATAAACTTAACGAGGATTTCTTTTCCAAATGTTCCCATCTTAAAGCGGTCTCTCTTTTGTCTGTTGGTTATGACAATGTGGATGTAGAAGCCGCCAAAAAGTGGAAAGTCCCAGTTGGAAACACTCCTGGCGTTTTGAGTGTCGCTACGGCGGATACTGCATTCTTGTTGATGCAGATGGTAGCCAGAAAAGCCATTTTCAATTATCGAACAATAGTCGAGGATCAAGGTGTCTGGGGCAATAGTAATCCAATGGATAATCTTGGAATTGATCTGGAAGGAAAAACTTTAGGTGTTTTCGGTTTGGGTAGGATTGGTTTCGAAATGGCGAAAAAATGCCAACAAGCTTTTGGAATGAAAATCGTTTACCACAACAGAAGTAAAAACGAGGAAGCGGAATCTGTATTGGGTGCCAAAAAAGTGACATTTGAAAAATTACTCCAAACTAGTGACGTGATTTCCATCCATTCTGCATTGACTCCCGAAACCAAAAAAGTTTTTGATAAAGCAGCTTTCGAAAAGATGAAAACTAGCAGTATATTGGTAAATACGAGTCGTGGCGGCGTGATTGATGAAAAAGCATTGATTATGGCTTTGAAAAAGAAAACTATTTGGGGTGCTGGTTTGGACGTTACTGACCCTGAACCAATGTTGTCTAATAATCCTTTACTTAAAATGGAAACAGTCGCCGTATTGCCACATATTGGAAGTGCTACTTTCGAAGCTAGAAGTGAAATGTCTCGATTAGCTGCGGAAAATATTGCCGCAGTCTTGAAAGGTAAAAAAATGCCGAATCAGATACAATAACCCATGCTTTCTTGATTTGGATAAATTAAAAGGCAATCCAAAAGGATTGCCTTTTATTTTTATATTATGTGTTTTTGAGTAAGTTATTTTGGCTTGAAATTTGGTTTACAGTCAATATATCATTTCAAAATTGCTTTTCAATAACATTGCATAACCATGAAAAATAAATTCACACTTGCTTTACTCTTTGGGGTTTTGATGTTTGCTTCTTGTTCCAAAAGTTCACCCAATGATCCTACACCTCCAACACCTCCCGTTCCTCCAACTATTAAAGATAGTATAACGATTACTCGAACAGAAGTATCTTATACACCAACACCAATATCCGAATTTCCTATCTTAAGTTCGACAATGGCTTCCTCGCTATATGTTGGAAGGATTATAAAGGATAGTGACACATCCAATCTAAGTTCTACGTTTTCGGTACCTGTGACGGATACGAATAATATTAATAAGGTGACAATATATACAACGTTGCCAACAGATGCTATATCTTCAACTGGTTTTGCTTCTTATGCTTTAAACCAAAATTATCTGAATACAATACTAAGAAATAATGCAAGTGGACAAATGGCAGGAATTAAGATAGAAGATAATTTTGGGAATCCCAATATACAATTCAGATTTAACACGTTCAGGTCTATGGTGGGTGCAGATGTGGATATGAATTCTTTGTTTAATTTGGGTTTTAGTGATACTACTACTGTAGATAAGAAGAACAAAATAATTTATTTACAGATTGAATACACCAAGTTTCGTATTGATTGTGAGCCACCGATTTATAAGGATTTTATTAAAATACCTAAGACTAATAGCAGTTATAGTAGTTTGTTTGGAAATGGTGAGCCCAAAATTATTAGTTCCATTGCTTACGGCGTCTCTTATATTATTGCTATGGTTGCAGATTCTTCCAAAACAAATGATTTAATTACAGCCTTAAAAAGCTATAAACAGGAAATAACTAATGCATCATCAATGGACTATAACAATTTGTCGACTTCAGATAAAGCGATTTTCAAGAGTACAAAAGGCTATGCGATTGCTTTAGGGCAGGACCAAAAGAAATATGCTAACGCCGAAGACATTCTTATTGATATTACGTCTGGCTATAAAAAGATAATTAATGACTTAACATATGGCGGGTATCCCATTCGTTATGCTTTATCAAATGTGTCTAGTTTTACAGGATATAGCAAAACTTTCAATTTAGCCCAATACAGAGAAGTGACTGAAAAGGTTCCTAAAAATTAATATTTTACCGAAAAATGAATGTGATCATTACCTTTGTCGCTCTAAAATAACGTATGTAATGATCGAAAATTTAGAGGCGCGTATTGCCGCGTCTGAAACACATTCATTTAAGACAATTTTTACTAATCAAACTAATCATCACAACACTTTATTTGGCGGCGCTGCATTAGCTATCATGGATGATGTGGCATTTGTCTCAGCAACTCGTTTTTGCCGTCAGAAATTTGTGACAGTGTCTACTGATGATGTAAAATTTTTCAAACCCATTCCTAACTCCACGATTATTGAGTCCATTGGAAAAGTGGCTCATGTTGGACGTACAAGTATCAAGATTTTCGTTGAGATTTTCGTAGAAGAAATGTACAGTAATAAGAGAGAAAAAGCAATTGAAGGCTATTTTACTATGGTAGCAGTTGACGATAATGGCAAATCGACACCAATAATCTAATGTTTTGCGCCAAGTTGACAGCTTTATTTGTTTGGATTTATATTTGTTAATACAAATATTGTAAAAACGAATATTTAAAATAAAAAAGGGAAAGAAATGATTGTAATTGTAGATGTCAATGAACACATGAATCAAGAAGGCGTAACGTATGTTCAAAATGTGGATACTGCTATCGAAAAGCTTTTCCACAGTGATATTGAAGGAATCGTATTGACTGAATCCGTATGCGAATCCGAAAAGGCAAGATTAAAGGCTATCGTCAACACTATTGATAACGACATTGTAGTTGTTCAAAAGACTACAAGTATCGAAGATGGCATCAAGGAAATAGAAGAAAAACTTCGCTTTCAGAGATTGAGTCAGGTGACTTTTAGCGATACGATGGCTTCTTAATATCGCGGTCAATAGAAATAGATGAAAAATAAGGTGCTCGATTGCGTTCGAGCACCTTATTTTTTGGGATATTTGGTTGTTAAATGAATGCTGATGGACATACGTTGCAAATATTTTACGGAGTTAAGTTTGGAAGAGCTTTATCATATTTGGGATATTAGGGACGAAGTGTTTTTAGAAGAGCAGAAATGCGACGAGAAAGAGACTGATTTCAAGGATTTGGAGTGTTTTCACTTGATGTTTTGGGATAGAGACATATTGGTGGCATATGCTAGGATTTTGCGTCCGGGTTTGGCATATCAAGAAGCATCTATCGGAAGGATTGCGTGCCGTTTTGCCTATCGTGGCAATGGTTTTGGTAAAAAATTGGTACAAACAGCTATTGACAAAACAATTGATATATTCGGCATCGTTCCTATTAAAATAAGTGCGCAATATTATTTGAAAAAATTCTATGAATCATTTGGATTTCAGCAAATAAGTGATATTTATTTGGAAACAGGTATTGAACATATTAAAATGTTGCGCGCATAAAAACAAGAATCATTGCCATGAAATATGTATTTTTATTGAGTTTGTTACTAGTTGTGGGTAATGTTTTTTCTCAAAAAAACATTACCCGTTCTGAATTGCAAAACGGTGATCTATTGTTTGTTGGAGTCTTTAAGGAAAGCCTTTCTGGTGCTATAAATAGAGTGACTCAACGTAATGACAAACAAATGTATGATCACGTGGCTATTTTGGAAAAAACGCCAGGCTCTACTTTTTACGTATTGGAGTCTTCGCCAAAAAAAGGAAGTGTTAGAGAGATATTGGACAGTTTTTATTTACCTAAAAAAGATAATCGTCTGATCGCAGTTTATCGTTTGTATCCCGATTATCAATATAGTATTCCAAAAGCAATAACACAAGCAAAACAACTACTAGGTAAACCCTATAATTGGTCGTACGTATTGAATGAGAACAGTTATTATTGTTCGGATTTCGTAGAGCGGGCATTTCGATTCGATACG
>QFOI01000144.1 GCA_003241175.1 Pseudopedobacter saltans | reverse complement strand
CCTGAATCAGCCTAGCAACACCACTTTGGCTTAATCCCAAGTCTTCTAAAAACAACTGACGGTCTTCGAAATTTTCCATGACTGCAATTTCACTTTCAATCTGTGCACTTATCAAAAGTATCTGTGCATTTTCGCCACTGATGGAATTTTTGACAGCTTCTGTATGTTTGTTTCCGGACACGACGGATTTTTCGTCCACATTGCAGACGTAAATGACCGGTTTGATAGTCAAAAGCTGCAATTCCTTCAAAAATTTTTCTTTCTCTTCCTTCGAAACTTCAAAAGAACGAGCGTTTTTTCCGGATTCCAAATGCGTTTTCATGGCTTTCAATATTTCCACACCACGTTGCGCATCTTTGTCTCCACCAGATTTTGCCGCTTTTTCAGAACGAGCTAGCTTTTTGTCAACAGAATCCAAATCTTTCAATTGCAATTCCGTATCAATGACTTCTTTATCCGAAATAGGATCCACTTTTCCATCGACGTGGATGACATTATCATCATCAAAACAACGCAAAACATGGATGATCGCATCTGTACTGCGGATATTTCCCAAAAACTGGTTACCCAATCCCTCACCTTTACTCGCACCTTTTACCAAACCGGCAATGTCAACAATCTCTACAGTCGTTGGTATTACTTTTTGTGGATGTACCAAATCTTCCAATACGATCAATCGCTGATCAGGAACAGTGATAACACCCACATTTGGTTCTATTGTACAGAAAGGAAAATTGGCAGCTTGCGCCTTAGCGCTACTCAATGCGTTGAATAACGTGGATTTTCCCACATTAGGCAAACCTACAATACCTGCTTGTAAAGCCATTTATTTTAAAATTGAATTCTTATTAATTTTTCTAAGCGGGTGCAAAAATAGTTATTTAGTTGACAATGGAGGAAGAAAATGGACAATGGACGATTGACAATGGAGAATGGACAATTATATTAAATGGATGCATTGTCAATTGTCAATTTTCAATTATCAATAACTAACCGTCCATTCTCAACTTTTGTTGGCATTCCTATTTTTTTATTGAAAATGAAAGAGGTAAACCAGCCAATCAAACCGCCAACCAAAGCACCACCCAATATATCGCCAGGATAATGCACACCTACGTATACTTGTCCGTAAGCCACCATTCCGGCCCACAAAAACAACAAATAAGCCCAATTACCAAAATATGGTTTGAGTGTCTTGAAAAAGAAAGTTGCCAAAGCAAAGTGATTGACTGCGTGTGAAGAGGTAAAACTTGGGCTTTGGGGTACATAATTCACCAATATGCGAATCTGGTCAGCCAATGATGGTTCATTGCAAGGACGCACCCGGTTGAAAAAATACTTCATAAAGCTGCTGCTGAACTGGTCACTCAATATAATCGTAACGACAACCATCAAGAGCCATTTCCATGCTTTCCATCCAAAATTGATGAAAACAAACAACAATAAAAACAGATACAAAGGAAAAGAGACAAACTTGTCCCTCAAAAACGGAAATAAGTTATCCCAAAACGGCGATGTCCATTTAGTATTGATCTTTAGGAATAACCAGGTATCCCATTCATTTAATTTTTCCAATATAGAAGCCAAATTGATGAATCTAAAATGTTACGAAATGTTTGAATCCGCGCAAATCTATTTTATTTTAAGAAATGTGAATATTTTTCCGTCTTAAATTACTGCAAACAGATTTTTATACATTTGCCGATCAAAATACAAAAAATGAAAAAGCGTCCCATCCTAGCAACGATTTTATGGTTAATATACAGCGGCGTTTTCTTTCTTTTTTTAATGACGCTTTTGCGTGTGGCTTTTACTAAAGCATTTCCACCATCAAGCACTTTTGTCGATTATCCTCTGGGTGCATCTTTGTTTTTAGGATTTAGGTATGATGTTAGAGATATTGGTATTGTTTCACTTTTGTTTTTTTTGTTGTCACTTATTCCTGCACTGAATCCATTCCGTTCCAATACAGGAAAGAAAGTTGCCATGACCATATGGACAATTTTTTCCATTGTCTGGGTAATGTTTTACATGGTAGATTTTGCCAATTATTCTTATTTACACGAAAGGCTCAATGCCGATCTGTTGAATCTGATGAAAGACACCAGTGAATCCATGAAGATGATGTGGCAGACTTATCCCATTATTTGGCTATTGGTGACCTGGATTGTCAGTGTATTTATATTGGTAAAAGCCATTCAATATTTTTTCAAAAGAATTGAACAAAAGCCCGAAATCCAATCCAGTAAATTGTGGAAAATAGCCATTCCTATTGTGTTTTTCTTAGTATTGGGATTAGCGATTTTTGGAAGACTAGGACAATATCCTTTGCGTTGGAGTGATGCTTTTTCTTTTGGAAATGACTATGCCGCAAAGGTTTCACTGAATCCATTTCAGTCATTTTTTAGCTCATTGAAATTCAGGAAAGCCACTTACAATATAGCGGATGTCAAAAAAGCCTATCCGATGATAGCGGAATATCTTGGCGTTGACCATCCTGATGTTAATACCTTAAACTATGAGAGAAAAATAATCGGCGATTCTTCCAATACAAAACTTAATGTAGTGGTTGTTATCTGCGAATCTTTTAGTTTTTATAAAAGTTCCATGTCAGGTAACAAACTCGATCCGACACCTTATTTCAATCAAATGAGTCAACAGGGAATTTTGTTTGATCGTTGTTTTACGCCATCTTACGGCACGGCTCGTGGCGTGTGGGCAACATTGACAGGTATTCCGGACATTGATCCGACCAGCACTTCGAGTCGCAATCCAAAAGCTGTGAATCAGCATGTCATCATGAATGATTTTAAGGGTTATGACAAATTTTATTTTATCGGTGGCAGTCTAAGCTGGGCAAATGTGAGAGGCTTTTTGACGAACAATGTTGCAGACATGAAAACCTACGAGCAGGATGATTACGATGCTCCCAAAATTGATGTTTGGGGAGTCAGTGACAAACATGTTTTCCTTAAAGCAAATGAAGTTTTTGCTCAGGAGAAAAGGCCTTTTGTGGCTATATTACAAACCTCAGACAACCATCGGCCATACACGATTCCAGATGAGGACAAAGCCGCATTTCAACTAAAAACGGCAACACCTGAAGAATTGCGTGATAACGGATTTGCATCCAACGAGGAATACAACGCTTTTCGTTACACGGATTTTTGCTATCAGCAGTTCATTGAAGCAGCCAAAAAAGAACCTTATTTCAAAAATACATTGTTTGTATTCGTTGGCGACCACGGAATTCGTGGAGATGCGTCCAAACTATACCCAACTGCCTGGACGGAACAATTGACATCGGAACACGTGCCTCTTTTGATTTATAGTCCGAACCTCATCCAACCTAAAAAATACGACTATCCGGTGTCACAGGTAGATATTTTCCCTACAATGGCGGGATTGAGTAAGATCTCTTACACCAATACAACAATGGGGCGAGATTTGTTAAGTCCAGCAATGCTAGACAATCCGTCTAGATATGGGGCTTTTATTTACGATTATGCTAATCATCTTACGGGTATTGTAAAAGACTCCATCTATTATTCCAATATTATTAACGGCAATTACCAACCTAAATACCAAAGTATATTGAACAACGACACGCCAGTATTGACGGATCTTCAAAAAGCATACTATAAAAATCTTTCGGAAGCAATATACACGACATCGGAATATATGCTAATCAACAACAAAGTACATTAGTCAAAAATCTCGTTTGCCTTAATAGTTCTTATCTTCGCGCAAAATATTGCATAAAGATGATTTCATTTAGGAAAACCGGCGACATCACTATTACTTGCCATAATCGTTTAGCGCCTTTTTTGGCAGAAGAAGTAAAAGCGTTGGGATTCACGCCTAGTGAAGTTTTTCTAACTGGAGTCAAGCTAACGGGCAATTTAATAGATTGCATCAAGCTTAACCTGTATCTGCGTTGTGCAAGCCAAGTATTGTTCAGTTTGAAAAAATTTGAAGCCAACGACCCTGAAGAAGTCTACAATGCAGCAAAAAGTATCGAATGGGAAAAGATGCTTCCTGTCAATACGTATTTTACTATTACTAGTAACGTTTCCAACTCGACTATCAACAATAGTATGTTTGCCAACGTAAAGGTAAAAGATGCCATTGTGGATCGTATGCGCCGGAAGACCGGTCGTCGTCCCAATACAGGTTCGGATCCGGAAGCGGCGGTTTTTCACTTATATTGGAAAAATGAACAAGCCGAACTATTCATTGACACTTCCGGACATTCACTTGGTCGTCACGGTTACAGAAAATTTCCTGGTAAAGCGCCAATGTTGGAGGCGCTGTCCTCCGCTGTAATATTGGCAACCAATTGGGACAAAAAATCCCCTTTGATAAACCCTATGTGTGGTTCTGGCACTTTGGCAATTGAGGCGGCATTGATTGCCACCAATCGTTATCCCGGTTTATATCGCAACAACTATGGTTTTATGCATATATTGGGTTACGAAGATTTTGTTTATGAGGAAGAAATGGAAAACATGAGGAAAAATATTCGTATAGTTCCCAACCTTAAAATCTTTGCTTCTGACCATAGTAGGGAAGCTATCAAAACAACAAGACTCAATGCTAGTGCTGCCGATGTTCTTGATATCATTAAACTAGAAACCTGTGATTTTGAAGCTAGCACTATAACGGAAAACGGTGACGGCATCGTCATCATGAATCCTGAATATGGTTTGCGTTTGGGTGAAATAGAGGAACTAGAAGAAACCTATAGTCGTATTGGAAACTTTTTCAAAAAAAAATGTGCGGGATACACAGGTTACATTTTCACAGGAAATCTAGACCTAGCAAAGAAAATAGGTTTAAAACCGAAACGAAAAATAGAATTTTTCAACAGTAAAATTGATTGTCGACTTTTCATGTACGAACTATACAAAGGAACAAAAAGAGTTTTCACTACTGAACAGCCGTAAAATGTAACGCGATGAAACGTTTCCTGAAAAGTTTTGGTTATGCATTTAACGGTTTGATCTATTTTTTTAAAAATGAAAAAAATGGTCAGATAGAAATATTTGCAGGCATTCTTGCCATAATATTCGGTTTTGTTTTACATATTTCCACTACGGAATGGTTTATGGTTTTACTTTGTATTGGCGGCGTACTAGCATTGGAGATGCTGAATTCCTCCATTGAAAAACTGATTGACCATTTACATCCCGAAAAACATGACAACATAAAAGTTGTAAAGGATATGGCAGCCGGAGCAGTCACTATTTTTTCTTTAATAGCTTTAATTATTGGCGCCTTAGTTTTTGTCCCCAAAATTGTCTCACTGTTTTAACATAACGTAAATTATTTGGATTTAACGTTTTGGTAGCGTTGCAAAACCAATATTTTGCTTACCTTTTTCTTGTTAAATTAAATAACGCATAAACAATGAAAAAGACAAATATTGAACAACTTTTGGGCAAAGAAGCAGAAAGCTTACTCAATCACAAATGCAAAACAATCGAGGCATCTGATTTGCATCTACCCTCTCCTAGTCATGTGGATGATATTTTTGGGATTTCGGACCGTAATATTCCCACTTTAAGAAGCCTTCAAACTTTGTATGGTCATGGCCGATTAGCGGATACAGGCTACGTTTCGATATTGCCGGTCGATCAAGGAATTGAGCACAGCGCATCTGCGTCTTTTGCGCCCAACCCTATTTATTTTGATGGTGAGAATATTGTAAAGTTAGCTATTGAAGGTGGCTGCAATGCCGTTGCTTCTACATTTGGGGTGTTGGGTTCTGTTGCCAGAAAATATGCACACAAAATTCCTTTTATAGTCAAACTCAATCACAACGAACTATTGACCTATCCGAGTAAATTTGACCAAATCATGTTTGGTACAGTCAAAGATGCTTGGAATATGGGAGCAGTAGCCGTAGGAGCAACTATTTATTTTGGTTCGGAAAATAGCGATAAACAAATAGTAGAAGTTGCAAAAGCATTTGACTACGCTCATGAACTAGGTATGGCAACTATATTGTGGTGCTATCTTAGAAATAACGATTTCACTAAAGATGGCGTCAACTACGAAACATCTGCGGACCTAACAAGTCAAGCGAACCATATTGGTGTAACTATAAAAGCGGATATCATCAAACAAAAACAACCAAATTGCAATGGTGGCTATACCGCTATTGGATTTGGAAAAACAAGTCCGCTAGTTTATTCTAAATTAACAACGGACAATCCTATAGACTTGACACGCTATCAAGTTGTCAATTGCTATATGGGAAGATCTGGTTTAATCAATTCTGGTGGAGAATCTAAAGGTGCATCAGATCTAGCTGACGCAGTAAGAACAGCCGTCATCAACAAACGAGCAGGCGGAACAGGGTTAATCAGCGGAAGAAAAGCCTTTCAACGTCCTATGAAAGATGGCATCCAACTATTGAATACTATACAAGATGTATATTTAGACAAAAATATTACTATTGCATAGTTGTAACTATATTTCGTTAAGAAGGTTCTGTCGACAGACAGAACCTTCTTAATTATTTCAATAGTTCAAATTAATTACAACCACAATCTTTTCCCAGAAAAAGCAACACGAAAGCGGAAGGAAATGCTGGGCTTTCTTCCAATATATTTGTAATGAGAGCCGAGCCATATTGACCATACAAACTAGCAATATTTTCTACACGTTCCTGCAGACCATCATTTGGAAACAATGTACGCTTCAAGTATTGTAGCCATTCCGATTCTGTCACAAGTTTTCTACGCTCTTGACGTTGCATCTTTTTCTCCAAGGCTTTTAGGCGGTTTTCGTTCTGAACCATCAACGCAATCACATGCTTTTCCAAAGAAGAAGAAGACTCTACTGCTTTTTCCTTTACAGAAGCATATAGTCGCGTGAAAGCATTGAGTTCTTCAGCCAACTGAATTTTATTACTATTTTTTCTCTCCGAAAGAATATTGAGTATTTCCACTTCTGACTCAAAAAGTTGTTTAGGGGAAATTTCCAATAGTTTGTAAAAACAAGTTGCACGCTCGTCCAATATAGTGAAAGAGTTACGAAGCATCAATATTGGATAAGGAACACTCACCGCTTCAAATACTTTTTTCAGCTCTAACCAATAGGCCAGCTCTCCGCCGCCGCCGACAAAAATAATATTAGGCAAAACCGTTTCCTGAAAAGAACCACGAAGAATCACGTTACCGCTGAAACGTTCAGGATAAGAATTCAACTCTTCCATCATTTCCTCTTTGGAAAATTGCAAACCTAAAGCAGGCACCGAAAACACCTCGTTTTCTTTTTCAATACGTTCTCTCCTATCGTCCAAAAGATAAAAGAGGTTCAATTCACGACCTGACGCTTGCTGTTTGTAGCCAGCTTTTTCTAGTTCAATTGAAGTTTGTTTAACTAGTGGATGCGAAAATTGTGTTTCTAGTTCTTTCCGAACTACAGGTTCGAATATTTTCTTTAATGCGGCATTATCAGGATTCCAAACAATCAGACCATATTGGCCAAAAAGCTTGTTCATGATCTCAAGCGTAGCTTGCTGTATAGTCTTACCTATTGTATAACACTCCGAGAAAACATCTGTCAATTCTTTTCCAAAAGTCTCTACGTCAATTTGGTTTTTGAGTTCTTTTAGGATATCCAATAAAGCTTTGTCCACTTTCATTCGACCAACGGCCCCTGTTTGTTTGGTATCCCAAGTATATTTTTTCCCGTTTACCGTAAACTGTCCGATTTCTTCCAGATCTGCATCCTCACTTCCCATGTAGTAAACCGGAACAAAATCATATTGCGGAAAATCTTTTTTAAGAGATTTGGCAAGTTTAATGACGTGCAAAATCTTATAGATCATGTAAAGAGGTCCGGTAAAAATATTGGGCTGGTGCGCAGTCGTTATTGTAAAGCAATTTTCATTACCCAACGTCTCGATATTGGATGAGACTTGCGTCGCAAGAAGCAAACCGCCATATTGCAATTTCAGTTGTTCCACCAACAAAATTCTTTGTTGAGGAAAACGTTTCCTAGCCTCAATCGCGGCCTCAATCCCTTCTTTTGAAACCGTATTTGCATAAAAAGGACGCAAAGAATCCTTTTCCTGCATATAATCATTTGCA
>QFOI01000143.1 GCA_003241175.1 Pseudopedobacter saltans | reverse complement strand
CTTGCTTTTAGCCGCGGTTGTTGAGCGTGCACCAGCGCCTCTTGACTGACCAGAGAATCGTTTTTCTTCGTCGAACTCTTCTTCGTTCTCGTCAGCAAATTCTGCTTTAGGGTCGCTACTGCGAACCACACCAATATCGTTGCGGAATATATCGTAATCAATATCGAAATGATTCAATATCTGAGTTGCTGCATTTTCCTTATTTTTAAGGATAGACAACATCAGATGTTCCGTTTCGACTTGTGGGCTTTTCAAAGCCTTGGCTTCCAATACGGTCACACGGATCACCTTTTCCGCTTGTTTGGTTAAAGGAAGACTATTGATTTGAGCAATATTTTTACCTGTTTTGTCCTTTACCGCCAACTCGACTTCTTTTCTCAATTCAAATAAGTCTACATTAAGCTGCTTCAAGATCTTAACCGCTGTATTGTCCCCTTCTCTAATCAGTCCTAGCAAAAGATGCTCCGTACCGATGAAATCGTTTCCCAATCGTAGAGCTTCTTCCCTACTATAGGAAATGATCTCCTTGACTTGTGCTGAAAAATTATTGTCCATAATTCTATTGCGATTAATGAATAAATAGTTGCCTAATTTGTTATAAATATAAAACCTCAAATTGATATTTACAATTATTTCTCTTTATTTGATGGATTTATTTTTAATTTGTTTAAAATATTTACATGGATAATTTCAAACTTGATACCAAAGAAAAATTCAATGTTATAACACCAAAAACATCGAACATTTCTGACATAACGGCAGATGAGCTACGTCAATTATTGGAAAAACAGTTGGAAAAGCCGACAAAAAATGTAATTATCAATTTAGAGAATGTAGAAACAGTCACTCCAGAAGTAGCAGAAATGTTTGCAGAAACAGCGTCACAATACATGGAAGCCAATAGCTCCTTCGTCATTTGCCATGCATCGAAATCCGTCAAAAAAGTTTTGGATGAAATGGAATTGTTGGACATTCTCAACATAACGCCCACAGAAAGCGAAGCATGGGATATCGTACAGATGGAAGAAATCGAAAGAGAACTACTATCTGGTGACGAAGAGAAATAACCTAGTTTTCCAAATCGATCCTCTTTAGTTTCAAATTATAAAATGTCCATTTTTTCTAAAAAACTTTTGGCTTGGGACGAGCATCAAAACGACCGGACCATGCCTTGGAAAGGTGAAAAAGATCCCTATAAAATCTGGCTGAGTGAAGTGATATTGCAGCAAACACGTGTTGAGCAGGGAATGCCTTACTACGAAAAATTCATACACAACTTTCCCAATATCCAATCATTAGCCGATGCCAATGACCAATATGTATTTAAACTGTGGGAAGGTCTTGGCTATTACAATCGCTGTAGAAACTTGCTATACACAGCGCGTTACATTGCCAACGAACTGAATGGAATTTTCCCCAAACAATATGACCAAATCCTTTCCCTAAAAGGAATTGGCCCATACACGGCAGCAGCCATCAGTTCTTTTGCCTACAATCTTCCCTATCCAGTATTGGACGGAAATGTTTTTCGGGTTTTGGCGCGTTATTTTGGTATTGACACAGCCATTGACAGCACCGAAGGCAAAAATCTTTTTTCGGAATTAGCAGAAAAAGAACTGGACAAAAAAAATCCCGCACAGTACAACCAAGCCATCATGGACTTCGGGGCTACAGTTTGCACGCCGGCTTCGCCTAAATGCGGTGACTGCAACATGCAGAAAAACTGTATTGCCTACAACAATGGTATCGTGAACAAACTTCCCGTAAAGGAAAAAACCTTGACGAAAAAAACTCGTTATCTCACTTGGTTCATCCTACATGTAAATGACGAGATCTACATCCACACCAGAAAGGAAAAAGATATTTGGCAAAACCTTAATGAGTTTTATCTCATCGAAACGGAGCACAAACCAATATGGACAGATTTTACCGTAATGGAAACGCTAAATGGCCAATTCGGAAAAAACCAACTGAAAATCAATGCTCTATCCAAACAAATAAAGCAGCAGTTAACGCATCAATCCATCCTTGCCCACATCATAGATTGCACATTAAGCAAGAAGCCAGAACTACTAAAAGAGAGTTGGATTAAAGAATCTGAAACAGGCCAATATGCCTTTCCGAAAATACTAAAAGAATTCTTGGAAAATAAATGCATCTAAAGACAACTATTTTGGCATTTTTTTGTTGAGAGGAAAAGTACGGGTATCGTACTTCTAAATTTTTATTCTTATGAAAAAAATCATGTTTGCAATTGCCCTAATGATGGCAACCTTGTTGACCCTGAATCCTCAGACAAGTTCGGCTAAAGAGAAAAAAGTATTGACAGTAGAGCAACAGGCAAAGCTAGACAGTATCGAGAACCGTGTCGAAGAAATTAAAAACATGGACAAATCAAACATGTCCAAGGACGAGAAAAAAGCGCTCAAAAAAGAGCTGAAAACTATGAAGAAAGAAGCTAAAGCGCTTGGTGGCGGTGGCATCTACCTTTCTGTAGGAGCCGTGATCATCATCATTTTAGTTTTGATACTTATATTGTAAAGAATCTCTTTTTCTCGGATAAGCACACAGCCTCGAATCTTTCGAGGCTGTGTGTTGTTTTCCTAAAGGGTTGTTAGGTTGTTATACTGCTTGCAGTTTTTTCAATCGAGGTTGATCCAATATCTTAATGGAATACCTTGTGAGGTCAATAAGATTTTGGTCTTTAAAATCTTTAAGTGTCCTAATGAGCGATTCCGTAGCCACGCCACTTAATGCCGCTAGATCATCTCTACTTATCTGAATACCGAAGTTTTTGAAATCCGTATCTTTTTGCATCTTATCTTCCAAGTAGACAAGTGACTCCGCTACTTTTTGGGAAAGAGAGTTATAGGCGACTTCTAAAAGTCGCTTTTTCTTTTGTATAATATTTTTACTCATCAACCTAAACAGGTTTTTGGTAGCCAAAGGATTACTCAACACAAAATCCTGAACATCCTGAATAGGCAAAAGTACGATCTCGCATTCCTTAACTGTTGCCACACTACAGAAATAACGATCTGGTTCGAAAAGTGTATAGTGTCCAAACAAGTCTCCATCACCATACAGACTATAAATAAATTCTTTTCCATCTTCATTGACAGCGTATTCTTTGACAAGACCATGTTTCAATACATAAACGTAAGATTGAGAACATCCTTCCCTAAAAACGACTTGTTTGCTACTATAGTAAACTGACTTATAGTTATCCACAAAAGACTGAAAATTGCAGAACTCTTTTTCTGCCTCAGAAATTTGCACTTCTTTTTTTTGTGTGATATGCTGATGGGTATCATTCTTTAGTTTATTGCCGACTACACTTAATAGTTGGGACGTGGAAAAAGGTGTAGGGATAATGTCATCAATACCAGCTTCTAATGTTTTTTCCACAAATTCAAAATCCACATTATCAGACAAGAGTATAAAAGAACAATCGGCTCCTAGTCCCTCTCTTACAAAATGTTGGTATATCTCAATACCGTCCACTTCTGCTTTTGCATTGGAACAAAGAACCATATTGGGGCTTACGGTTTTCAACAATTCTATTCCCATATTGACAGATTCTGCCAATACAACATCATAGTTGGCTTTTGACAAAATATGATGCAGTTGGTTTCGTTGACACCTATTGTATTCGATAACAAGAATGCTTTTCATAGGTTTGGCAATTTAAAAAGTTTAGGGTTGGAACTATGAAATACTATTTATTGCTTTTTCGGTTACACAAGACCAATTTCTTATTATTTCGGTCTATCTCTTTCACAAAACAAAAGTAGATGGCAGCAATAACAAAAAAAAGGGTGAAAACCCCCTTTTTGAAAAACAGGTATTTCTACCTGATTGTTAGTTATTGGAAATATTTAATCCTTCTAATTGGTGGTTTTAAACCATTATGCAACGCATGCAGTTTTTACCTTAATGATTTACCCCCTTATTCCCTCCTTTGAGGGGCTAGGGAGTTTGACAACAGATACTATCAATTCAATACATCATACAAATGAGACTTGACGGCAAATATGACAAGACCAGCGGTGTTGCGACAACCCGTTTTGGCGAGTAGGTTGTTTCGGTGCCCCTCCACTGTGCGTGGACTAAGGAAAAGTTTTTCGGCTATTTCTGCATTACTGTATTCCTGACAGACCAGTTGCAATATTTCTTTTTCTCTTTCTGTGAGATCTATGGCGATACCGTCCACGCTTTTGATGTTGTCTTTTTGAGAGGACTGCGTCTGGATAGATTTTAAGGTATATGCATTGATGTAAAAACCACTGCTGTACACCATCCGAATAGCCATCAATAGTTCCGCTTTGTCACTATTTTTCAGAAGATAACCGCTTGCTCCCGACTGTATCATATGTGCAACCAAGCGTTCTCTTGAATGACTTGAAAGAATGATGACTTTTATGGTAGGATACTTTTTTTGTAGTTGTTCGTTTAAGGCGATGCCGTCCATGATGGGCATTTCCAGATCGACTAATGCAATATGTGGCAATACCAGATCTGCTTTATCCAATTGCTCCAGAAAAACTGCACCGTTTTCTGCTTGCATGACTACTTGGCAATCCGGAGCACTTGCCAGCAGTGCTGACATACCATCTCTAAACAGTTCTTGGTCATCGATTAGCGCTATATTAATTGTATTCATAACCTATTCGTTTTAGACCTCTCCCTTATTTTTCAAAGTTTTGAGATTGCTTCGCTTTGCTTGCAATGACGTAGAAATATTATGTTATTCTGACCTCTCCCTAACCCTCCCCTCAAAGGGGAGGGAATAAGGGTGGGGGTTTTCGTTCTTAATCAATGCATATTCACTTTTTTTAGATTGCTTCGCTCTGCTCGCAATGACGTAGATATATTGTTAGCATTTAAAAAAATCAAATGTTATTGCGAGGAAGAATGACGAAGCAATCTCAAATACCCTTTAATGTTATTAAACCTCTCCCTAGCCTTCCCCTCAAAGGGGAGGGAATAAGGGTAGGGTTTCTCGTCATACCAAAGGCAGGTTAATCTTCAGATGAAATCCTGGCTCATTCGTTTGCATCAATTGAAAATTAGCTCCAATACTTTCGAGCCGACTTTCCATATTCTTAAATCCAATTCCTTTTTTGATATGTGAAAGATCCGTATCTATTCCTTTTCCGTCGTCATCGTATTGGAGGATATACTGATTGTCCAATACTGAAAAATGTATTTCAGCTTGTTTGGCTTCTGCATGTTTTATCGTATTGTTTAGTAACTCGACGATCACCCGATACAAACTCAGTTGCACGAAATCCTCTAATGTTGTGTTTTCGGCGGCTTCATCCACTTTTACCAATACATTTATCTTTCCGGATTTGTTGACATCTTCCGCAAAGTCCATCAATATATCATACAAACCGTAACCGCCTCGAATGACAGGTGAAAGATCATGTGAAATATTCCTGACATTGGTAATCACATTGTCAATATGGAACTTGCATTTTTGGTTAAATGCTTGTTCGCTCAATTGTTCCGTATTGACATCCGCGTAGTTTTCTATCAATAGTCGCAATGCGGACAGTTTGGAACCGACTTCGTCATGTAGATCCATCCCGATCCTTTTACGTTCCGCTTCCTGTGTAGTGATAGAGGCTTTTAATAGATCTTTTTGGTATTGAAGCTCGGCAGTTTTCATTTCATATTGCTTTGCCAAAATATTTTTTCGATACCGAAAATAAAACAGGATCGTAGCCGCACACAAAAGGAACGAAGAACACATGCCTATTATAATGTATGCATAAATATTCACTTCTCTTTTTTTAGCTGTAAAAATGCCCAAGCAAACATCAAATACATGATCGCTAAAATTGTTGCATGGATGTTCCATACTAAAAGAGTGAATGCTGAACTTTTTCCAATCAACAGTTGCGACATTCCAAATAAAATAGAAGAACTAGAAAAATATAGCATCAACCCAAATAAAATAATTGTTTTAAATGTAAGTTTTTCTTTTTTTTCATTAACCAATTCCTTTATTAGAAAATAGATACAGCAAAAAACAATAATTAAACTTCCAATAAAACGTGGCCAAGTGTTAAATCTATATAGACTATTGGTTAACACAACATAGGCGATAGCAAATAACACAAACAAAAAAGCCAAGTAAGTAAAAAAATAATGGTCTTTTTTTTTCTCTGTAAAGCTTCGAAAAAGCATGCATATAATAATAAATTCCAAAACCGTATATAAATGTAGAATTGGTAAATTGTTTATATACAAATTATTAGTAACCAATGAAAACACAATAAAAAACAAAGAAAATAAAAGATAAAAAAAGACCATACGTACAAAAACGAGCCAATACTTACGATTATACAATGCAATAATAATTGGAAATAGTACAATAGAGGGAATGATAAGTCCCATATAAATATTTCTCATTTCATAATGCGATTAGATTAACATGGGAAACTATACAGCTCCATCATATAGCGGACTAGTTTTATCACAAGTACTGGGACAAGGTGTTGTAAAATCAAAAATCGTTGTTCCTTCAATAGTAGATTCCGGTTCTCCTTGTTTGGCATCACAGGAATAGTCGTTAATACACAACTTAAGATTGATAAGATCCTTCCCTCCTATTACCGGCACTAATAGTGTGTGCATATTTTCTTCTTCCTTTTTGTAACGGAGATCTTTAGCCAGATAGATACGTATCCCTATCTTGTCAGGATCTATCTCATTAGTACCATTAATTTTCAAGTACGCTTCGATGAGTTCTTTGATACCGATTAGGTCTTTTAGTTTGACAAAAAAACCACGAAATACGTTTTTGTCCCCCGCAACAATGGTTGGTCTAGGGTTTTTCTCGTCTTGTGGCAAGGAATTAATCATTTCTGCATAGAATTCATGCCAATTGTGGATATGTTCTTTTGCATTCTGTAAACTTACTGTGTTGTTGTTCATATGGGTTATTGATTTAAGGTTATTTGCAACCATTAAAATTAATAAAAGCGGTCAATAAAAAACATTTTTCAAAAAAAATTAATTTTTTTTCAACTTATTTTCCCCCAAGTTGACGACGGTCAACTTGTTAATATTAGACACTTGCGACACTTAATCTATTAACTATTAAATATTTAGCATTTTGGAAAAACGACAAGTTGATTTAGTTACGACTAAGTTGACCAAAATCCATTTTCCAAACTGACGACGACCCAGTTATTTTTTTATGCACGCTTCTACTTTTGGACTGTTAAAATTTCTAATCCTTTAAAACAAAAACAAATGAAAAAGTTTTTTATCGCAGCAGTAGCTGTAATCGGATCCATCGCAGTAGCTAACGCACAAGCAGACAAAAAAGCACCAGACAATTGTACTGGATGTACGGCCAACACTTATGACAACTGTACAACACCCGTCACTGTCTCTTTGGCCAATGTACTTAAAATGACTTGCGACAATTGCGAAAGCCTTTCTAGTTGTGCTAACACCATCGACGAATGGAAAAATGGTCTTAACTTAGGAAATGCCACTTTCAGCATCGCATCTACCAAATCATTTAGTGTATTTGCAGGAGTGGACCAAGCTTACTTACAATCCGGTTCCAACAAGATCAATATCGGTTCTGGATCAAGCAATGTACAATTGTATGCCAAAGTAACCAACAACGGTGTTGGGGGCTCTGCGGTGACATCGCCAACAGCATTGACTAAATCAACATCAAGCACCAGCCAGAGCAATGCAGGTTCCAAACTAATATCTGCAGCACCTGCATCATTGACAGCAAAATCAGCTACATTGAATTTCACTACAGGTACTTTGCCACTCAACACACCTAACGGAGACTATTCCGTCAATGTGATTGTGTCAGCAATACAAGATTAATCTTTCCGACAAACAGGAAATGTGCTTAGGCATTTCCTGTTTGCTCAACTCAATCTTGTCTGGAAAAACAAACCCTACAACCCTTACAATATCCAGAAGGATCGTTGATGAAAACCATTTTGAACATTAACTGGATCCGTGTTTCTATTTTTTGCCTTTTACTGTGTTGCCCAAAAATATCTTTTACCCAAACTCAAAGTAGCCAAAACATAGCGCTTTCTTTGTATCAAGACACAACGGC
>QFOI01000142.1 GCA_003241175.1 Pseudopedobacter saltans | reverse complement strand
AGGTAGTCAAATGTATATTCCTAATGCAACTTACACTTCCTCCCGTTGGGCGGATTATTATGATGGATCGGTTTCTAGCTCTTCTCCAGATTATAATTATAGCGGTCCAGGAATTAAAAGTAACTATACGGAAATGTTGACAACTTACGCTGCATTGTCTTCTGCAGATCAAGCTAACAATTACGTTTTTTTACAACTAGGTAAAGTAATATTAAGTGATCAGACGTCACAAATGGTAGATTTGTGGGGGGATATTCCATTTTTTAAATCTAATTCACTTAATTCTTCAAGGACGATATCCGATGCGCCATATGATAATGCTGAAACCGTTTATGATAGTATTATTGGATACTTAAAAGATGTTAATGCATATTTAGATACTGTAAACTTATCTTCTGTTGTGGCTACAAGCTTAGCAAAACAAGATTTAATATATGGAGGTAATTTAACGAAATGGAGAATGTATGCTAACTCATTAAGATTAAGATTATTAATGCGAATTTCTAATTATAATGAGAGTATGGCTAAGACAGAAGTGACAACAATGTTGAACGATCCTAGTACTTACCCTCTTATAAATGACAATGCGGACAATGCCCAATTTAATCAATCTCCGAGCACAATCCAAAGTAGTTTGTCCGGAGCTATATCTTTAGCACCCTATGCCCCAGCTTATTTATTAGATACAGTGATGAATCTTAATAATGATCCACGAATTCCTGTTTATTGGGATGCAAATGCTTCAGGCCAATATGTTGGTTTCTCTTCATCTAGCACTGCTGCCGATTATAGTACGGCTGTTTCAAATCGCTCTTTAGCTACCATAGATAGTGCGACTTTTATTTATAACTACAATTTGCCCGGAATTTTATTTAATGCTGCAGAAACCGACTTTTTAATAGCAGAAGCATATGAACGCTGGGGACTGGGAGATGCTTCTGTTCCTTATTATGCTGGGATCGATCAATCTATTGCATTTTATTATAAAATAAATCAAACACGTATTCTTAGTTCAGGTAGTTGGCCTGTACTAGCATCTCCTTCGGCAGCATCCATAAGTTCATTTAAAGGCAAGTCTGCGGTTTTATATAGTGGAACCACTACTCAAAAGCTTACAAAAATCTATACACAAAAATGGGCACATTTTTTTATTTTACAAGCTCAGCAAGCATGGGCTGAATATAGACGTACAGGCTATCCGGTTCTTAACTTTTATGTAAATACAGGATCCGCTAACGCAATTAACCCTCCTTCAAGATTGCTATATCCATCGGAACAGTCTCTTTACAATAATGCTAATTACCTTCAGGTGGCATCTAAAGATACTAGAAGTGGAAAAGTTTTTTGGGATGTTAATTAAAAAATAATAGTTTTTATAGTTGAGGCTGACATTTTTGCCAGCCTTAACTTTGAAAAATAGTATATTGTAGGTACATGATAAATAAACTAACTAAAAATATTAATCTTGTCTTCCGTGAAATATTTAAAAATGAAAATTTATCAATTAATGATATTGCGATTAAGGTAAATAAAAGTGTTTCTTTGATCACAAATGCGGTCATGGATATGGTCACTGATGGTGTAGTAATAGAGGCCGGGTATGCAGAATCTAGAGGAGGGAGGAAACCAACGCTATACAGACTATGTCCGGATGTTGGTTATACTATTGTACTATCCATGGATCAATTCATTTCTCGGGTATTGGTGATGGATATGTCCAACTCATTGCTATTTGAACCTCAATTGTTCAATATCGATTTGGCTAAGAATGATGATATAGCAAAACAGATATTGGAATTGCTACGAAATGTTATTGTCGAGTCACAACTACCTAAAGAGAAAATTTTGGGTGTGGGAATAGCTATGCCGGGTTTTGTTGATTTTGTGAAGGGGATCAATTATTCATTTATCCCGTCTCCGATAAAAGATGTGCCCTTGAGAAATTATTTATCTAAAGCATTGGAGTTACCGGTGTTTATAGATAACGATTCAAGTACTGTAGCATTGGCGGAATCGACTTTTGGTTTGGCCAAAAAAGTTTCCAATGCCATGGTCGTCAATATAAGTTGGGGTATTGGTTTGGGTATCATCACTAATGGAAAGCTTTACCGTGGCGAAAATGGCTTTGCGGGAGAGTTTAGTCATATTCCACTTTTTAACAATGGCAAAATCTGTAGTTGCGGCAAGATTGGCTGCTTGGAAACAGAAACTTCACTCAAAATTGTTTTGGCTAAAGTAGCTGAGGCTGTTTTGGCTGGACGTCCGACACTTTTAAAAAAGACATTTAAGGAAGATGACAGTTTGGAGGAGCAATTCCTAAAGTTCATTAAGGCTGTAGAAAAACGAGATACACTTGCTATTGAACTTTTGAATGAAGCAGCCTATAATATTGGAAAGGGTATTGCCGTCTTGATCCATATTTTTAATCCCAAAAAAATTGTTTTGAGTGGGAGAGGAGCTTTGGCGGGAAATGTCTGGCTTCCTCCTATACAACAGGCAATCAACGAACATTGTATCCGAAGACTTTCTGAAGATGTCGAGGTTGTTGTCTCCCAAATGGCTTACCAAGCTGAGTGGGTAGGTACGGCAGCACTTGTCGTCGACAATACCTTTAGCACAGATGGATATTCTTAAACAAGAGATTATTCTTACGTTAAAAAATACCTTTTTGCAAATACCTCTGCTTTTATCCGTAACTTTAAGAAACCTTTATTTATGTATTGGAAAAAGTTCAACGGGGAGCAGATCAAGCTACCTATCAAAGACGCTGTTGAAGCAGCTCTTAAAACGGAACAGCAGCAAGGGCACAAACTCAAGGTCTGTATCGGTACAGACAGTCAGGTAAAAGGTGTATTAACAGAGTTTGCTACTGTAATCGTTTTTTTAAGAGAGCACAATGGTGGATTCATGTACATCCATTCCGAAAAATCGTTGCGGAAATTTCACGTTAAAGAGCGCATGCTTGCTGAAGTCGGTATGAGTATCGATATAGCCTATGCTCTTTGCGATTTGTTTATCCAATATAAAGTGGACATGGAAGTACATGTGGATATCAATACCAATCCTCAGTTCAAAAGTAACAGCGCGTTGAAGGATGCGATGAGTTACATCTTAGGGATGGGATTTGCGTTCAAGGCTAAGCCGGATGCATTTGCAAGCAGTAGCTGTGCAGACAAGATGGTCAACTAGGACAAATAGATGTCCAATAGGCCATCCGGTAATCTTACATAAACTGCCTTTTTGTTGTGGTCGATATTATCCAAAATCTCCTCGTGCAGAGGGATAAGTACTTCTTTATCTTCTATTGTTAACCTAACCAATAACTGATTGGGCTGTTCAATGATTTCCTCTATTTCAGACAATGGTTTTTTGTCGTCGAACAAAGTGTAACCTATCAGACTAATAGGCGCATTTTTGTCTGCTATTTTTTCAAAATCGGATTTTTGCAACCATATATTGTTCCGTATCAATCTATGCGCAGATTCTTTACTATTGAGACCTTCTAACTGTACGATAGTCTCCTCATTGTTACGAGCAGTGGCGCCTTCTATAAACCAAGGTATTCGGCTATTTTTGGTTTCTTCGATAAAAAGCGCTTTGACGCCTTTGAAATTTACTTTTTTGCCAATACCATGTGTAATCAGAATACTGCCTTTAATACCGTGAGTGGTGGCTACTTTCCCTATTTGAATAAAATCCATAATGTATATAAATATCGAACTGCAAAAATAGACATAAATAATGTCAATATGAATTGAGATTGCTTCGCTTTGCTAGCTTGCAATGACGAAGTATGATTGTATTGGTAAATAAAAAACCCCGTGTCACTGACACGGGGCTCAATGCATTTCGCAATTCGGTTTTAAGCTTCAGAAGTCGCTTCTGGCGCTTCGTTTTCTGGTTGAGCTTCGGCTGCAGGCGCAGATTCAACTACTGGTGCAGATTCTACTTTTCTTACCGGGCCACCTTTGCGGATAGCTCTTTGTTTTGCTTTGTGTTCTTCGTTACGTTTGTTGACGTTAGCTTCATGACTTTCGAACCATTGTTGGAACTTAGTCATAGCAGCCACTTCATCAAACAAACCTAACTTAACTCCACGCAACAAGTGTTTAAGGTAAAGTACGCCCTTGAAAGATAAAATTCTACGAACTGTATCTGTAGGTTGTGCTCCCTTGTGCAACCATTCCAATGATTTTTGACGATCCAACTGGATTGTTGCAGGTACCGTTAACGGGTTGTAAGTTCCCAACTTTTGGATGAACTTACCATCTCTTGGTGCTCTAGCGTCTGCTACTACGATGAAGTAGAAAGGACGTTTCTTGCTACCATGTCTTTGAAGTCTGATCTTGACTGCCATCTTAAATAGAAATTTAAAGGCTTTTAAAAAATAAAAGTTATAAAATATTTACGCCACAAAGTTAGTACGACGAAATCTAAACGCCAAATTTCTTGTTATATCGTTAAAATATTTATGATTTTTTTAATCCAATATACGATTCATATGCATGCTGTTGCTGCCTTTTATAAGGATCTCTGCATTTTCAAACCCCTGTTGCTTAAACCATTCTCTTGCTGCATTTGAATCGGGAAAATAGAGATATGGGGCAACATCAATGCGTCCAAAATCTCCTCCAACCAATACAACTTTGTCCCAATTGTATTTTTTGATAAGGTTTAGTATGTTTTTGTGTTCTTCTATACTTGCGTCTCCTAATTCCATCATGGCACCTAGCATCAAAACCTTTTTGTCAGAAGCCAAACCTGCAAAATTATCAATGGCTGCGGCCATGCTGGTCGGATTGGCGTTGTAAGCATCTAATATGATTTTGTTTTTCTCCGACTGGATTAGTTGCGATCTACTATTGGATGGAGCATAAGAGGAAATGGCGTATTGGATTTTTTCCAGAGGAACATTAAATGTTTTTCCAATAGCAACAGCACATAGTATATTGGGTAAATTATAAGAGCCAACTAATTGAGTATCAATAAAAAATGATTTTTCAAATCCAGTGGTTATTTCCACTTTTAAAAATGGATCATTGGCGGTTTCTTTTCCGATTATTTCGCCATTATGTGTTCCGTACCAATGGATTGTACTGATTCCTTTGGACATGTCATGTAAATAATCGTAATCGTCAAAGGCGAAGATAGAACCATTGTTGGATCTGATGTAATCATACAATTCTCCTTTTCCTTTGCGGACACCTTCGATACCTCCAAAGCCTTCCAGATGGGCTTTGCCACAATTAGTGATAATACCAAAAGTGGGTTCTGCATATTTGCAGTAACCTTCGATTTCTTTTTGATGGTTGGCGCCCATTTCAATGATTGCGATTTCCGCATCAGGCTTTACTCTAAGGATCGTTAGCGGTATTCCAATATGGTTGTTGAGGTTTCCTTGTGTAAAATATGTTTTGTACTGCTGACTCAAGACAGCATGTACCAATTCTTTTGTTGTTGTTTTCCCATTGCTACCCGTGATGCCAATAAAAGGAATCTGGAAAGATTCTCTGTGGACTTTTGCCAAATCGTGCAAGGTTTTCAAAACATTGTCTACCAATATAAGTCTATCATTGCTTTCGGATGGAGACTCGTCTATGACAGCATAGGCAGCTCCTGCTTCCAAAGCTTTCAATGCAAATTCATTACCATTAAAACTAGGCCCTTTCAATGCAAAAAATATGGAGTCTTTTTCGATTTTTCTGGTATCTGTTCCGACAAGAGGATATTGCAAGTAGATTTTGTATAATGCTTCAATATTCACAGTAATTGTTTTTATAAAGCAAACATAGCGATAAGTATTATTACCTATCGCTATGTTCAAAAAATTCTGTTTGGTTGTTAGTTGATCCTTGCGGATATTACGTAAGGTTGATTCCCTTTATTGTGAATCATCAAAGTTATATTGAAACTTTTGTCCTTTCCTGATAGTTTTCCTGCAATGTACATCGTCCCACCGTTTTCTCTTCTGGAGGTAAGTGTAAATCCATTAATGCCATTGGTAGAATAGAAAGACCTGAACAATATACTGGCTTGATTTTTTCCAATATTTTTTGCTTCCTCTTTGTCGGGAAGCTTAACATCCAAAACATCATCAAAATACTGGCTGATGGCATTGGCATCAGCACTTTTTAGAGCATTTACAATGTCGTCATTTGCACTTGGACTCTGTAATGTAAAAGCCATAAAAGCAAATGCTGCACATATAAACAAAACAAACTTTTTCATTTTGCTAAAATTATCAAACGGTTTTTTTTAATAATCAGCAAATTACAAGCCAAAAAAAGCATGTTCTATACGTAAAAATCTTAAATGATTGATGATTAATATTTTACGTAAATTTGGCACGCTAAACAAAATTGTGCCTTATTGCTATAACAGCGAAATCGTGCTTTTTGTTTTGGTATAATCTCAAAAATGTACATACATGAAAAATAATAAAGTTATCCTTGTTATAATGGATGGATGGGGTCTTGGCAATGTAAAAACCGCTGATGCCATCCAAGCAGCAAACACACCGTTTGTAGATTCCCTTTATTCCAAATATCCCAATACAACTTTGGTTACTTGTGGTGAAGCTGTGGGGCTTCCTGATGGACAGATGGGCAATAGTGAAGTCGGACATCTTAATCTAGGTGCCGGTCGCATAGTCTACCAAGAGTTGCAACGTATCAATGTGGGAATTAGAGATGGATCTTTTGCCAAAAATCCAGCGTTGCTTGATACTATCCAATATGCCAAAGACAATTCGAAATCTTTGCATTTTATTGGTTTGGTCAGCGATGGAGGCGTGCATAGCCACATTAATCATTTGAAAGCGTTGATAGACGTAGCAAGCGAAAATGGTATCGAAAAAATATTTGTTCACGCGTTTACGGATGGTCGTGACTGCGATCCACATAGCGGTGCAGGATTTATTGGCGATTTACAAAATCATTTGCAAAAATCTGGAGGAGCGATTGCAAGCATTACCGGTCGCTATTATGCGATGGATCGTGACCGCAGATGGGAAAGAGTAAAATTGGCTTATGATGCATTGGTCAAAGGCCAAGGCGAAGTCAGCAGTGATCTAGTTGCAAGCATAAAAGCGTCTTACGAAACTGGAGTTTCGGATGAATTTCTTAAACCGATTATCAATGCGGCGACGCAAAACAATCCTGATGCGAAAATAAAAGACGGTGACGCTGTGATCTGTTTCAATTTCCGTACGGATCGTCCTCGTGAGATTACGCAGGTATTGACACAAGAGAGCTTCCCTGATTTTGGTATGGAAAAATTGGATCTCTATTATACAACCATGACGGAATATGACAAGACCTACAAAAATGTACACGTCATTTACGAAAAAGACAATCTTATCAATACTTTGGGTGAGGTAGTTTCCCATGCAGGTAAAAAACAAATCCGTATTGCAGAAACCGAAAAGTATCCGCACGTAACATTTTTCTACAGTGGTGGACGCGAACAAGAATTTGAAGGGGAAAAAAGATTGATGGCGGCATCTCCCAAAGTGGCAACGTACGACTTACAACCCGAAATGAGCGCATTTGATATTGTAGGAAAAATCGTCCCTGAAATAGAAGCGGAATCTGCTGACTTTATCTGTCTAAACTTTGCCAATACAGACATGGTTGGACATACGGGCGTTTTCAGTGCAGTTGTAAAAGCTGCCGAAACGGTTGACAAATGTGTGGAACAAGTTGTAACTGCTGCATTGAAACACGGCTATACCATTTTCCTTACAGCAGATCATGGTAACGCAGACTTTATGGTCAATGAAGACGGCTCTCCGAACACACAACACTCTCTAAACTTGGTGCCTTTCTTTATCATCAATGACGAATTCAAAGGAACTATCAAACCTGGAAAATTGGGAGATCTTGCACCTACTATTTTAACGGTGATGGGTATTGACATTCCAAAAGAAATGACCGGGAATGTTTTGATATAAATATTTTAACAAGGGTTTGTGTGAGAGCAAACCCTTGTTGTTATGAAATAATTGTTCTTGCAAACGTTTGTGTTCAAACATTGTTTTTTTCAAGATGTTTTTGTTATAGTTTTAAATTGTTACAATGATTCCTAATGACATAACCTATAACAAAAATGAAAAAAAAGATTTT
>QFOI01000810.1 GCA_003241175.1 Pseudopedobacter saltans | reverse complement strand
ATCTGGTGCCTATTTTTCCTGAGAATTTGTCAGAGAATTTTTTATCTAAAGTCACATAAGTACCAATAATATATTCCTTATAAATAAAATGATTCGAAAGTGAGTTATTGGTCACAAATTGCGTTCCATCATAATCATTTTGTCTGGTGTCGCTATCTGTGTTGGTGTAGTTATAGCTGCTTCCGATAGCAAACGTGCTTTCATTTCTGAATTTTTTGATATAATCGATGTTTGCAGCGTAATTGTTAATAATTTGAGGAACAGCTTGTTGGAATGCGCTGTATCTTGCGCCAGCTTTCAGCGGTAATGACTCACCCACACTCACTTTGTCCCTATTGAACCATAGATAAGAAACGTTGGAACTCAATTTACTCCCCAAAGTATCGGTTTTGATTTCATAATTCAAGTTGAAGTTATGATTTCTCGTTTGAGCATCTTCCCTGTTGATTGTCCTGTTGGACAACACGCCATTTTCATAATTCGTCATATCCAAAACAGATCCGAAGCTCTTATTATATCGCACATTGTAGCTGAAACCAAGACTTTGTTTTTTGTTGATTTCATAATCGATGTTCATACTTCCGCCGTAGTTTTTATTCGGGTCATCCATTGTGCCGAAAGAATTATTCTGGAAGGTACCATTTCCGTTGGTCAAAGTATATTTTTCTCTTTGTCTCCAGCTTCCCATATTGAAGTTGGTACTGAACGACCATTTGTCTTGTCTTGCATTAAGCGCAATTCCGGACGAAGGATTATTATAAAACGTCTGGCTGTTATTCATTTTCAAAGTTCCATTGTAGCCATTCGTCTTACTTTTTTTCATCACAATGTTGATGACGCCTTCATTCGCTTCCACTTGGAACTCACTTCCAGGCACAGTTACGACTTCGATTCTTTGGATATTTTCGGACGGCGTATTTTTCAGCATTTCCGTAATGGCTTCCGCATCCATTAGTGTTTTTTTTCCATTGATGTAAAAAACTACGTTGGACTTTCCCATTAT
>QFOI01000809.1 GCA_003241175.1 Pseudopedobacter saltans | reverse complement strand
TAAAAATGTAAAGCTTACTGGTGATTTTAACGGTGATTCTTATTTGGACTTTATTTATAATAATGGTCTTGTAAAATTAGGTGCTTTAGATAATGAAAACTTTACAAACATTTCTACAAATAAATATTTTAATTATACTTCTGTAGTTGTAAGTTCTCTCATAGATAGCGATGGCAGTATTTTTAATGGTAATGGAGTTATTCAGGTAGAAGACAATAAACTTGTTGGATATGTTTTAAAAAACAATCAATTTCAAAAAGTTTTTGAAAAAGAGATTTTTTCTTCAGTTTGTTCAGACTCTAACTATGCAAATTGCAGTTATGGTATAACCTTGAAAGAAGGTGATATCAATGGAGATGGTATAACGGATGCGTTTATTACTGCAAAAGCTTATATACAAGAGTATTATCCTTGTGATGAACCGGGTGGTCCACAGCTTAAAAATATACCTCCGGGATACTGTGTCCGTACCGTGGAAAGCAATATTGGTAATTTTGTTGTAGATCTTAAAAATACCAATAATCCTGTATCAATATATTTTAATGATGCACTAATTGCTGACACTAGTGCAGATAAATATATAGATATTGATGGTGATGGTAAAATCGAAGTGTTAAATATTGCAAATGATAAATGGACGGTATATGAATTTGTTAAAAATGGCACAAATCAATACTTGAAAAAAATTAAATTCTCTGCAAATTTAGCTGATTATAGAGAAAATGAATTTCCTATTTTGTATGGTGATTACAATGGTGATGGGAAATTAGATTTTGCCATTCCTACAGCAAATAAGTCTTATAACTGGAGATTTTATATAGGAACAGGGAATGGTTTTACAAATCATGTAAAAAATGATTTTTTGTTTTATAGAAACCCAATAAAAGATAGCAGTAATGGTTACGTTTGGAATATTAATCAGTATTTTTATTCTGTCTCTGATTTAAATAGGGATGGAAAGTCGGATATTTCTTGTACATTCTCTTATAATCAAATTATTCAAGG
>QFOI01000808.1 GCA_003241175.1 Pseudopedobacter saltans | reverse complement strand
CGTAATAAATATAATCTAAAGCTTTTTTCGGAATATCTTTAAATGGCGTTGTTAAACTTAAATCAAAAACTTCAAGAATAGATTTGATTTGAGACAGAATCCATTTATTAGATTTGAGTTGCTCCAGTGGCAACAATGCGCCTTGGTTGATTGATAATTTATCATTGTCTACGAAATAATCTGTATTGACTTTTTTAATCGTTCCAAGACCTTTGCAAGTCTCGCAATGACCTTTCGGAGAGTTGAAAGAAAAAGTGTTCGGTTCTGGTAAAGCCAAAGAATCCCCTGTTGAATCGTCCATCAAATTCTTACTGAAAAAGTGAACTTCATCTTGTCCCATTTCTTGAATCGCAATGATTCCTTCTCCCATTTCCAAAGCCGTTTTCAGCGATTTTGGCATTCTGGCTTCAGAAGCATTTTCACCGATAATCCAACGGTCAATCACAACCTCAATGTCGTGGGTTTTATAACGGTCAAGCTTCAAATCGTATTCGATGTCTTGTAAAACACCATCAATTCTCGCTTGTGAATAACCTTTTTTGGAAAGATGAATGAACAATTCGTGGTAATGTCCTTTTCTGGAACGCACAACTGGAGCCATCAAATAGACTTTTTTCCCTTTGAAGTTATCTTTGATGGTTTCCAAAATTTGCTCTTCCGTATAACTTACCAATCTTTTTCCAGAACTCATAGAATAAGCATCCGAAACTCTGGCAAACAGAAGTCTCAGAAAATCATATAGTTCTGTAATTGTGCCCACGGTTGAACGTGGATTCTTATTCGTGGTTTTCTGCTCAATAGCGATTACTGGCGACAGACCTTCAATTTTATCAACATCCGGACGTTCCAATCCACCCAAAAACTGTCTTGCATAAGCCGAAAAAGTTTCGATGTAACGGCGTTGTCCTTCAGCAAAAATCGTGTCGAAAGCCAAAGAGGATTTTCCGCTTCCGGAAAGTCCTGTAATAACAACCAATTCGTTTCTTGGGATTTTTACAGATATATTC
>QFOI01000807.1 GCA_003241175.1 Pseudopedobacter saltans | reverse complement strand
TGACTCATTAAATTTATCTCCCCAATCTTTCATTTTTTCTTGGGATTCACTACTCCAATTTTTTGATTTGTTTTTAAGGTCGTCACCCCATTTTTGTGCTTTGTCTTTAAAATCATTCAAATCATTTTGTACAGTATTTTTGATACTATTAAGATCGACCGGTTGGCCTTTCATCTCCAATTTATCCGAAGCCGATTTTGCGGCGGGTACTAAAATTGATAAAACTATGTATGAAATTGTTGCCGCGGGACTAAATGATAAGGAAAGAAAATGTGGGAAACTCCATCCAAACATATTTTGCATTTTAAACGCAATCGAAATGAATGGTAACAAAAACAAAATCCTTACTATTCTTACATTTATGCCAAAATATTGCGCCAAGCCGGCACAGACACCAGATATTTTTTTGTTATCCATATCCCTAAAAAGTCTCTTTCTTGGGGAGCCAATTACCTTTGTTGCAGAGCTTGGTACGACCATCCAAATAACGATGTATGGAATAAAGGCTGCCCCAAAGAAGATGATAGCCACTATACGCATGATCACCGGATCGATACCGAAGTAGTTGGCAATACCCGAGCAAACACCACCTAGTATTTTATGGTTTTCATCACGATAAAGACGTCTACCAGTTTGTTCACTAGTATTGTTTGAATCTTGATTGCTCGTTGTATTAGTTTGAGTAGTTGATGAGGCTGTATTTTCGGTTGAATTGCTGTTTACTTGTTCTTCTCTAGCCTTATTGGTATCAATACCAATGTCTCCGTCTACATCAAACTCTTCTGGACGTCCCATACTATCAATGACCGCATTAACGTCATTGTCAGTGATACAGGTAGTTCCTTTTTTCAAAGTCTCACTAAATAGTTCGGAGATTCTAGTCTCAATATCATTAATAATTTCGTCTCGACCTTCTTCGTTGGCGAAGTGTCTGCGTAGGCTCTCAGAATATCCCTGCAAAATTTCGTAGGCAGTTTCTTCTATCGGAATGATAGAGCCTTGAAAATT
>QFOI01000806.1 GCA_003241175.1 Pseudopedobacter saltans | reverse complement strand
CTTGACCTTAGAAGCAATGGCGGAGGGTCATTGACCGAGGTTGGCGATATTATGGGATTGTTTATGAACGCAGGTCCTTATGTCCAGGTAAAAGACAGCCGAGGAAAAATCCAAGTCCTTAGTAATAAATCGAATGACCCAATTTGGACAGGTCCGCTTGTGGTGATGCAAAACGAATTATCTGCTTCCGCTTCAGAAATCCTTGCAGGGGCGTTCCAAGATTATGGAAGAGCGGCTGTAATTGGTTCGCCAAGTTCTTTCGGAAAAGGAACGGTTCAGACTTTTGTGGAATTGAATAGATTCCTGAATACGAATGACGATTTTGGAGCTTTGAAATTGACAATTCAAAAATTTTATAGAGTTTCCGGAGAATCGACTCAGAGAAAAGGTGTAGAAGCTGACCTTAAAATGAAAGATTTCTTTTCCTATGCAGAAGTTGGAGAACGTTTTGACCAATTTGCTTTGCCTTGGGACAAAATTGAAACCACGTCTTACAAAAAATTGACTGGACTTAATATTCCTCAATTGCAAGCGGAACTTGACAAACAATTGGCAGATAACAAGAATTACAAAATGTTACAGGAATCTGCGGAATGGAAAGAAGCGCTTGACAAAGAAGAAACTATCACTTTGAATCAAACCAAATTCAATGAGCTGATGAAAAAGCGTAAAGCTCAGATTGACAAGTTCAAAGGTTTGGATAAATTCAATAACGGATTGAAATTCACTCTTCACACAGACGAAGCGGAAAGAATCAAAAAAGATGAAGCATTTGCTAAGAAAACAGAAAACTGGAGAAAAAATCTTGAACGAGATTTCTATCTGGAAGAAACGGTAGATGTCCTTTCGAAAATCAAATAACAAAAAAGGAACTCAAAATTGAGTTCCTTTTTTGTTTTCTGTATATAACCTCGTAACTTTGTTATTATCGAAATTATCTTTACAAATCTCTAAATTTATTAACAAGTAAATTTTAAAAAAAAAAAAAAAAAAAAACAATATAATTAC
>QFOI01000805.1 GCA_003241175.1 Pseudopedobacter saltans | reverse complement strand
CATAGAGCGAGTTTTATTTAGTTTCGCCCGTGAACGTAGTCAGATAGGCAGAGCCTCGAAGCGCCAAAGACCTTTTGGTTCCTTTAGGGGCTTTGGCCAAAAGGAACACAAGCAATCTCTGATTGCGCGTAGTAAATAGCATAATTTAAAAGAACATTTTTCAAATACTGATTCGCATTATTGATAATTGTACATTGACTTTGTCACCTTTGTCGGAAATGAAGAACTAATAATGAAGAATGAAAAATGAATTGCTTTCAATTGATAATTAGATATTAGTAACTGTTCCTTGATTCAGTAACCTTTGTTACCTTTTTTATCGCTTATGTTACATTATTAAGTGTTATTACAACATTTATAAATAAGTTTATTATATTTTGGAATTGAAACCCCACAAAATCAAATCATGAAAAAAATCTTAACCTTAACTGTTGTATTATTTACAGGCAGCTTGTTTTACGGACAAGCCCAGATAGTACAGAAAGTAGAATCGTTTGACATCGGGAATGTAAGACTATTAGACAGTCCGTTTAAACATGCCGAAGACCTCGACTTGAAGTACATGTTGGAACTCAACCCCGACAGATTACTGGCTCCTTTTCTTCGTGAAGCAGGTTTACCCCAGAAGGCAGAAAGCTATACCAACTGGGAAAATACAGGGCTTGACGGACATATCGGAGGTCATTATTTATCTGCACTATCGCTGATGTATGCTGCAACAGGAGATTTCCGAATCAAAGAACGTCTCGACTATATGGTCGGCGAACTGAAGAAATGTCAAGATGCCAACGGTAACGGATATATAGGAGGAGTTCCCGGAGGTAAAGCTATATGGGAAGAAGTTGCAAACGGTAAAATTGATGCAGGCGGATTCAGCCTGAACGGAAAAGGGGTTCCTTTATATAATATACACAAAACATATGCAGGTCTGCGTGATGCTTATCTGTATGCTCACAATCAGGAAGCCAAAGAAATGCTCATAAAAATGACCGACTGGGCAATAAAACTG
>QFOI01000804.1 GCA_003241175.1 Pseudopedobacter saltans | reverse complement strand
ATATCGCCGACGATATTCGTGACCATTATGACTTCAATGGAATTCAATTCTTGGGAATCTGGACAGAAGATCGAGTCCTTACCAAGCCGGAAATGATGCGAGCAGCCGTTCCAAGCGGCCAATCGATTTATAACTGGGCCACAGACGAGTTCGCACTCATCAGAAATAATGACTTCAGAAAATACAGAGAAAAGAAAAGATTGCAGGTAGCCAAAGCAAAAATCCGTAAACAACCCATTATCAATATAGAAGAAACTGAAGCGCTTCTTAGAAAGAAGACAGATTTTGATACTAATTCTTATTTGAGCTATATGGGAAGAATGTTGGAACAGGACAATCAAAGCCGGTTTTTTGAAGGTTTTGAAAGCTTAAAGTCCGATGCAGATCAGTATTGTCTCAATCATTATTCGTCAGATTTTGCAGGATATCTGAGATCCAAAGCGGGAAGTAGTTTGTACGAAAAATACAATACTATGCTTACAATGATTAGTATTGAAAAATATTCTCCATTTTCTTCCAAAGAAAAACTGCAAGATATTTTTAGAGAAATCGAGGGTGTATATAAACAGCTTTAAGGAATTGTCAATAAAGTTTCTTATTTTTGTGAAATCTTTAAAGTAACAATTATGGAGTTTTTAGAACAATTTTCTGTCAAGGAAACAATGACCGCATTTATGGTTTTATTTGCTGTTATTGATATTCTTGGATCTGTGCCTATCATTGTTTCGCTGAGACAAAAGTTCGGAAGAATTGAGTCTGAGAAAGCAGCAATAGTTGCAGGATTGTTAATGATTTCATTTTTATTTATAGGAAATAATATACTTAAATTTATTGGTGTAGATGTCAATTCATTTGCGATAGCTGGTGCCTTTGTTATTTTCATCATTGCCATAGAAATGATTCTCGGAATAGAAATTCATAAAACAAATCAGCCACAGGCCGCTTCTATTGTGCCCATTGCATTTCCGCTTATTGCTGGTGCTGGAACATTGACGACCACATTATCACTAAGAGC
>QFOI01000803.1 GCA_003241175.1 Pseudopedobacter saltans | reverse complement strand
CGCGTTTTGTGCCTTCCGGAAAATAGACTTTCCCAACCCTTCTAGAATCATACATCGATGCTAAAAGCGATAATCTGCAAGTTTTCAAAAGATTATTAAAATTAACAATTGTGTCTGCTTCGAAATTTCCAATTTCGGTAGGATTCAGATTTTCATCACAACGAGAATAAGTTGAATATGCCAATTCAGTATTTTCAGATTTCATAAAATTGATCATTTCCTCAAGGAAATTCGGTTCCCAAAAATCATCGGCGTCCAGAAAAGTGATAAATCTTCCTGTTGCATTTTCTAGCGAAATATTCCTTGCGTGTCCAGCACCGCCATTTTTCTCAGTTTTAAAAACTTTGATTCTTGAATCAGTTTGTTTTTCCAGAATTTCTACCGAATTATCCGTTGAACAATCATCCGTGATCAACCATTCCCAATCTTGAAAAGTTTGATTGAGGACAGAATCAATGGTTTCGTTCAAGTATTTTGAAGAATTATAACTCGGCGTGATGATAGAAATTTCCGGCACTTGCGATTTTTTACAAAGATAAATATATAGACTTTAAGATAATAGATGAAAGATAAAAGACTTTTAATAATTTCTAACACTTCGACGGAGTTTATATTGAGCGAAGTCGAAATGCTCAGTGTGACAACTCTAATGCTGAGCGAGTAATTTTAACAGTGTCAGTCTGAGCGGAGTCGAAGACTTTTGTTTTATGCTTTTGATTCTTTGTTTACAAAAACAAATGTTGATTCGAAGTCGAAAACCGCAGCCCGACTTGAGCGGAAATCCTTTTTTGTCTGTTCTCATTTTCTATTTATGTGGAAACTTTCTGCAAAAAAGATTGGGAGCGGAAGGCGGAAAAAGCTGCCCAAAAATTTAAAATTGTCATTTCCTCTCAAAATCTTAACTTTGTGAATCTTAAAAAAATTATTCATTACTAATTCTTATTTTATAGAATGTTTTACGACCATCAGCAGATAGAAAAAAAGTGGCAAAAATATTGGGAAGACAATCAAACCT
>QFOI01000802.1 GCA_003241175.1 Pseudopedobacter saltans | reverse complement strand
CAGAACGACGTCTCACAAAAATATCAATCTCATCAAAATCAGAATCCTGACAAAGTTGATTCACAAGGTCTTTTCCTGTAGCACCAGTTGCACCAATAACCAAAGCTTTCATACGCTTAAGATTTGATAATAGAGTTAAGAAATATTTATGATTAATTCAATTGGTTTCGGTATTCAGCCCAAATGATTTTGAACCATTCCGTAAACTTATCCGGATTTTTAGCAATTTCCTGTTGCAAGTCAGCGATAGAAACATAGCGGATTTCCGAAACTTCATTAGGATTTAAGTCAAATTCTCCATCGAAATTTCCTGTAAAAACATAATCCAATTCGTGTTCCCAAAGCCCTTCTCCAACATCAGCTTTGTAGATAAAATGGAATTTTTCCGTCAACTCACAATCGATTCCCAGCTCTTCCTTTATACGTCTTTTCGCCGCATCCAGATAAGATTCGTTCAATCTTGGGTGTGAGCAACAAGCGTTGGTCCATTGGTTGGGCGAATGGTATTTTTCTTCAGCACGCTTCTGCAAAAGCATTTCCCCCTTTTCATTGAACAGAAAAACCGAAAAAGCACGATGCAAAAGTCCATTTTCGTGCGCCTGCATTTTTTCCATTTGTCCCAAAACTTCATCCTGAGGATTGACCAATACCACTTTTTCCATAGAACAAAAATAAGGATTTTAAAACAAATTTTTAGGAGCTTAATCCCGCTTTCCGTTGCAATCTTTTTCTTTTCCTTATGTGAAAGAAAAGAAAAAGGATTTCCACTGCAATCGAGGCTAGGGGTATTGTCTGTAAAACGCCATTTCGCCAGTATGATATTATGGAAAGTGCTTTATTCTGTTATAAATTGTTCGTAACTACCAAGTTTAGCTTTATCAATTTGATAATTTCCATTTGCATCTTTGCAGATTATTACACTATCAAATCCAAGTTCGTTCATTTTTTCAATAGTTAAAAGTTCTCCTTCTTTGACTTGAAATACTTTTCGTAATAACCAATCTGAAAGAGCTTTA
>QFOI01000801.1 GCA_003241175.1 Pseudopedobacter saltans | reverse complement strand
GCGATATTATGTATCTTTATGTCCGTAAATGAAATGAATGATAGCCGTAATCACCGGAGATATTGTCAAGTCAAGAAAAGCAAAAAGCTTCGATTGGGTAAAAAAAATAAAGCTCATATTGAACAAATATGCATTGCCCAATCGCTGGGAAATATTTAGAGGAGACAGTTTCCAATTAGAAGTCCAACCGGAAAACGCAGTATTGGTTTGCTTTCAGATAAAATTAGAACTCATTTTATTGAACATGGATGCTCGAATGGCCATCGGAATTGGTGAACAGTCATTCAAGTCTAGCAAAGTAACCGAAAGCAATGGTCCAGCATATGTTTTTTCCGGAGATTGTTTTGAAAGTTTACAGAAAAAAAAGCTTGCCATAAAAACCAGCAACGAGACAGAAGATGCATTTTGGAATATGACGATTGATTTAGCAATGCTAACAGCCAGCAGATGGACGGCAACCACTGCTGAATTGATATTATTGTCGCTTTCCAATCCAGAACTTAATCAAAAAGAAATAGCCACTAAAGCAGAAAAAAAATCACAAAGTAATATAAGTGCAGCGCTAAAAAGGTCCGGGTATCATGAGATTGTACAAATGCTTCTTTTATTCAGCTCAAAAATAAAAACACTATGACAAAATTACTTGTAGCGCTATTGCTAGCTCATATAATAGGTGATTTTGTTCTGCAACCGGACAAATGGGTGAAAGACAAGGAAAGCAAGAAGATCAGATCTGGCTATCTATTGGTACATGTCTTATTGCACATCGCATTGATGGTTGTGCTTACGGGTTTTGAAATGAAGTATTGGCTAGGTTTTCTAATTATTGGCATCACTCATTACCTATTGGATTTATCCAAATTGTATTGGGACAAGAAAAAAAAGATATCCGCGTTTTTCATAGATCAGATACTGCATATTGTCGTCATCCTTTTAACGGTATGGGCTTATTATCCTGGTTTTCTTTTGCCTTGGCATCTGATCTTAACCCCCAAGTTTCAGCTACTAGTCGGAGCCATT
>QFOI01000800.1 GCA_003241175.1 Pseudopedobacter saltans | reverse complement strand
ACAAAGCTTTTTCTGACATCGAACAAAATCAGAATAAAGTTTTCTATTCCCTATTTTGGTTTCTCAATCTCAATCCCATTGATAATACGGCAATTCAGCATCTGATAAGCGGAAACAAAGAAAAAGCGTCTGAAATTTGGGGGAAATTAATCAATGAGAAAGAGGTTAACTCAAAAAATTATTCAGCTTTCAATAATATTAGTACGCTTTATTTGTTGGGAGACTCCAAAGAAGATTTAAAACGAGGAATTACTACCAAAATAAAACTAATTGAATCGGAAAATTTTAAAGATTTTGTTCATACAGTTGCTGACGAGACTTTTTCTATTGATACACCAAAACAAATTGAACTATTGATTGCTGAATTACTAACGCAATTCAAAGACAAATATTCAGCTTCAGAAACAATGGAGTTGTTCAGCAATTGTAACGGAACTACTCAAAAATATCTTTCCAAAAAGTTTACCGAAGAACCTGTTCATAAAATTGAAACGCAAATTGAACAATGCAATAAAAAACGCATAAATAACAGAAGCAATGCTCATAAGTTTGGAACAGATTTATACCGTAACACCAAAGGGGAATTAGCACTATTAAAATCTATTGTAGGTAATGCTACCCTACAATATAAAATGTTGGCTGATAATATTGCGAAAGAGATATTGCAGTGTTCTGTTGATTATTTCAACGAAAGCCAGGAACAGGAAAAAAGCGGTAATTATCTTGAAGAAGCTATGAAGCTGGCAAAATTAGCCGAAAGCGTAGCGGTAAATGATGCTACGAAAAACAAAGTAAAAGAAAATATTAGTACGCTTGAAGGAATGAAAGACAAAGAGCTTTCTCAAATTGTAGAAGTTTTAAAGTCTGTTAAACTAATGTATGAAGATAATGAGAGGAAAATTAATCAAGAAGTCAGAGACCTTGAGAAAAATGACGTATTAATTAAGCTAGGACACAAATCTATAAATTGGGGTGCAGTAAAGGATAATATCAGAAACTCAATAAATTGGGGAAATGTAAATG
>QFOI01000799.1 GCA_003241175.1 Pseudopedobacter saltans | reverse complement strand
ACTTCTTGTTTTATTAATTCTGCTACTGCCAAAATCTGCTCTTCAGTTTTCTTATCTAAGACAGGAATCAACACTTTTTGAAGCGGCTGACGAACCTTCACATTTTCCTTCTTTCTAAGAGAGAAAACCATACTTGTGATGGTTTGAGCCAAATGCGTTTTTTCTACCAAATCTGTATCAATCAGACTTTCATCTGCCACAGGGAAATCTGTCAGGTGAATAGAATTTACTGAATCTTTTCCGGTCACTTTATTCAAATCCTGGAACAGCTGATCCATAAAGAATGGTGCAATTGGTGCAGAAAGTTTTGCAACCGTTTCCAGACAGGTGTATAAAGTTTGGTAGGCAGAAATTTTATCATCGCTGTAATCGCCTTTCCAGAAACGTCGTCTGCAAAGTCTTACGTACCAGTTGGATAGATTGTCATTCACAAAAGTGCTGATTTCTCTCGCCACTCTCGTGGGTTCATAATCTTCGTATAATGCTTTGACGTCGTTGATTAAAAGATTCAGTTCAGATAAAATCCAACGGTCAATTTCCGGTCTGTTTTCAACTTCTTTTTCAGCATAATTAAGTCCGTCAACATTGGCATAAAAAGCGAAAAAAGAGTAGGTGTTGTAAAGTGTTCCGAAGAATTTTCTGCGCACTTCATCAATACCCTCAATGTCAAATTTCAGGTTTTCCCAAGGATTCGCATTGGAAATCATATACCAGCGTGTCGCATCTGGCCCGTAAGTGGAAATGGTTTCAAAAGGATCAATAGTATTGCCTTTGGATTTTGACATTTTAACGCCATTTTTATCCAAAACAAGTCCGTTGCTCATTACATTTTTATAAGCTACAGAATCAAAAACTGTTGTTGCAATGGCGTGAAGCGTATAAAACCAGCCACGCGTCTGATCTACGCCTTCTGCGATGAAATCTGCTGGGAAAGCTTTATTGTTGTCAATTAGCTCTTTGTTTTCAAACGGATAATGCAATTGCGCATAAGGCATCGCTCCGGAATCAAACCAAACATCTATCA
>QFOI01000798.1 GCA_003241175.1 Pseudopedobacter saltans | reverse complement strand
AATCCTTTTCACACCAAACTGTGTTGACCTTGCAGAAATCGAGGAAGCAATGTCTCTGAATGTTCATATCAATATCGATAACATTTCGATTTTGGAACAATTTGGAAATAAATTCGGAGGTTCTTATCCAATTTTTGTGAGAATCAATCCACATATTTTTGCTGGAGGAAATTATAAAATCTCAACAGGACATATCGATTCCAAATTCGGAATTTCTATTCATCAGCTTCGTCACATCGAACGTGTTATGAAATCTACCAACATCAATGTTGAGGGTCTTCATATGCATACGGGAAGCGAAATTAAAGACCCAGATGTTTTCCTTCAAGGTCTGGAAATTATGTTTGAATTGGCAGAACATTTCCCAAATCTGAAATATCTGGATATGGGAAGCGGTTTCAAAGTTCCTTACCAAGACGGCGACATCGAAACAGATGTGAAATCTCTTGGAAAAAAGGTAAATGCTGCGATTAAAAAACACGAAGAATCTACAGGAAAAAAATTCCAACTTTGGTTTGAGCCGGGGAAATTCTTGGTAAGTAAAAGTGGACATTTCCTTGTAAAATCGAATGTAATCAAACAAACAACAGCGACTGTTTTTGTGGGTGTTAATTCAGGTTTTAATCATTTGATTCGTCCGATGTTCTACGATTCTTATCATATTATTGAGAATCTTTCGAATCCAAAAGGTCCGGAAAGAATCTATACTGTTGTTGGAAACATCTGTGAGACAGATACTTTTGCTTGGGACAGAAAAATCAATGAAGTGCGAGAAGGCGATATTATTGTTTTCAGAAATGCCGGAGCCTATGGTTTTGAAATGAGTTCGAACTTTAACTCAAGATTAAAACCAGCAGAAGTAATGTTCCTAGACGGAAAAGCGCATCTTATCAGAAAAAGAGACGAATTTGAAGATTTGTTAAAAAATCAGATAGAAGTTTTGTAAAAAGGCTGCTACGATAGGGTACAGATTGTCTCAAATTTAGATTAAAATCTACTATATGAAATCATTACTATTCTTATTG
>QFOI01000797.1 GCA_003241175.1 Pseudopedobacter saltans | reverse complement strand
ACAATACATTTAGGGAAAACGTCAACGAATTAACGCAAAAGGTACAACTGGCTTCTATATAAAAGCTAAAACAATATTAAAAAAGCGCTTCAATAAGCGCTTTTTTAATAGCCATATTTTTCTTTCCAAAGTGATTTTAGATAACGACGCAATTCATCTTCTCTAGGCGTGTGACCAGGATCATAAAATTTTGTTCCTGCAATTTCTTCGGGTAAAAATTCTTGTTCGCTAAAATGATTTTCATAATCATGCGAATATTGATAGCCTTTATGATATCCCAAATCTTTCATCAATTTGGTAGGCGCATTTCGGATATGTAATGGTACTGACAAATCTCCAGATTGACTAACCATCGCCAATGCTTGATTGATGGCGTTATAAGATGCGTTACTTTTTGGTGTAGAGGCAAGATAAGTGGCACATTGCGCCAAAATAATACGAGATTCTGGATTGCCTATTTTGTTGACTGCATCAAAAGTAGTATTGGCCAATAAGAGCGCATTGGGATTAGCATTTCCGATATCTTCACTGGCAAAGATAACCATACGACGTGCAATAAATTTGATATCCTCTCCTCCTGCCAACATTCTAGCTAAATAATACACGGCGGCATTGGGATCACTACCTCGCATACTTTTTATAAATGCAGAAATGATATCGTAGTGTTGCTCGCCTTGTTTGTCATAAATTGAAATTTTATTTTGCGCAATTTCCATGACTGCTTCATCTGTGATAACGATTTTTTGCTTGTCACTTTTTTTCAAAGACTGAATTACCAATTCAAATAAATTCAACAATTTGCGCGCATCACCACCAGAAATCCTAAGTAAAGCGGTAGTTTCTTTAAGTTCGACCTTTAATTGAATGAGTATTTCATCTTTTTCCAAAGCATAATGCAAAAGACTTTCTAAATCCTCTTTATCCAAAGCCTTCAATACATAGACTTGACTACGACTGATCAAAGCCGAATTGACTTCAAAAGATGGATTCTCCGTCGTCGCACCGATTAGGGTAATTGTTCCTTTT
>QFOI01000796.1 GCA_003241175.1 Pseudopedobacter saltans | reverse complement strand
ATAAATGTTCCACGTGAAACATTCCAAAGAACAATGTTACTTTTCATTGTTCTTTTTGTTTAAAAACTTTGAATTAATTTATGAAAATTAAAGACCATTTTCTTACACAAGAAGAATTTGAAATTATAGAAACTGAAACAAAAGGTGTTTTCAAAACCTCCCCTATTCCTTCAAATATTTCAAGGTACTATGAAAGTGAAGATTATATTTCGCATCATCAGGATTCAGGAAGTTTAAAAGAAAAACTTTACAAATTTCTACAGTCTTTTAATCTTCAATACAAAAAAAATATTCTTGTTGATAGAATTAAAAAAGGTTCTAACGTTTTAGATTATGGTTGTGGCGCAGGAGAATTTGTAAAATATATTGAAGATGATTTTCATACTTTTGGGTTTGAACCAAATTCAGATGCTAGAAATGCCGCCATTAATAAAACTCAAAAAGCTAAAATAATTGATGATTTAAATGCAATTGAAAATCAAAGTTTAGATGCAATTACATTATGGCACGTTTTCGAACATATCGAAAATCAGAGTGAGATGTTAGAGATTTTTAGTCAGAAATTAAATGAAAAAGGTTTACTAATTATTGCAGTTCCAAATCCAACTTCTTACGACGCGAGACATTATAAAGAATATTGGGCAGCGTATGATGTACCGAGGCACATCTATCATTTTTCAAAAAATGGAATGGAAAATTTGATTTCGAAAAATCCAGATTGGAAATTAAGAAAAATCAAACCTCTGCTACTTGATTCATTTTATATCTCGCTGTTGAGCGAAAAATATAAGAAAGCACCTCTTTTTTGGCTAAAAGCGGTCGTTCACGGAACGATTTCTAACGTAAAAGCACTTTTTTCGAACGAATTTTCAAGTTTGATATATATTATCGAAAAAAAATAGAAAATCGATTTTTGACACAATTATGAAAGCCGATTTTTAACCATTTTGTGCAAAAATTGTTAATAAATACAAAATTTAGCAAAATTTCAGTCATTTTTAATTTTAAAATTAAAGTCGCTGAGAATC
>QFOI01000141.1 GCA_003241175.1 Pseudopedobacter saltans | reverse complement strand
TAGCAATGGAACTAAAATTTGTCCAATCCTATCTTTATATCATGAAAACCAGAATGGGAGATAATATACGAATTGATATTCATTTGGATGATAAAGTAAAACGCATCAAAATACCTCCTTTAACATTTCAGATTTTGTTGGAAAATGCCATCAAGCACAATGTTGCATCTAGTGAGCATCCTCTTTATATAAAAATTTTTAACGAAAGATTCGATTACATAATTATCGAAAACAACTATAATCCAAAAATTCAAACACAAGCCTCAACAGGAATTGGCTTGGGAAATCTTGCGAAGCGCTATAATTTATTATTCAACAAAGAGATTGAAATACAATCCAATTCCGATTTATTCACTGTAAAACTACCAATTGTCGAATTATGAAAATATTGATTATTGAAGATGAAATAAATGCCGCAAAAGAACTAGAACGTTTGCTTTTAAAATACGACTCGTCTATTGAAGTTGTTGCCATCAAGGATTCTGTGGTATCGTCTATAAGTTTTTTACAATCTCATCCAAAGTTGGACCTTATATTTTCGGACATACAATTAGCAGATGGTATGTGTTTTGATATTTACAAAAACGTTGCAATCAAAAGCCCTATTATTTTCTGTACGGCATTTGATGAATACATGATGGAAGCTTTTGACACCAATGCTGTTAGTTATCTTTTAAAACCTATTTCCATGAACAAAATCAAATCAGCCATGGAAAAGTTTGAACAGATGAAAAAGGTGTTTAATCCAGAAGACAATAATAAGTTGGCGGAACTGTTCAACAACCTTAAAAAAAATTATAAGAGAACCTTATTGGTGAATTTAAGGGATCAAATAATTCCAATTCCAGTAGACGATATAGCTTTTTTCTATTTTCAAAATAAGACTATCCAAATCACTACTTTTAAAAATAAGCAATACGACTTATCCTCTAGTTTGGATGAATTGGAAAGTGTATTGGACCCTGATATTTTCTACAGAGCGAATCGCCAATTTCTGATACATAAAAACAGTATAAAAAGCATTGAGCGGTTTTTCATGCGTAAAATAGTTGTCGAATTAAACGTACACACTCCCGAAGTGATCGTTATTAGCAAAGTGAAAGTCAGTGAATTTTTAAGATGGATGGAAGGTGTTTGATGATTTTTTAGCGTAATGCGAAAAAATAAAACAATGACGAACGAGCAAACGTTTTCCTTCCCAAAGGCAAACAAAATCATAATTATGAGTGATTCTATTTATTTTTTACTAAAAATATTAGCATTTTACATAATTTAGCTTTTACAAAGTTTGATTATGGATAGAATAGAGGAAAAGCTAAATATATTGGCAGACGCCGCAAAGTATGATGTCAGTTGCAGTTCTAGCGGGAGCAAACGCAAAAATAATGGCGGGATTGGCGACGCATCCCGATCTGGCATTTGCCATTCTTATACGGAAGATGGGCGTTGTGTTTCCTTATTGAAAATCCTTCTTACCAATCATTGTATTTATGATTGTGCATTTTGTGTGAGTCGCCGCAGCAATGATGTTAAAAGAGCCGCATTCACAGTGGAAGAAGTCGTGGATCTCACAATGAACCTTTATCGTCGTAACTATATAGAAGGTTTGTTTTTGAGTTCAGGCATATTTAAAAATGCGGATTACACGATGGAACGTTTATTGCGTATTGTCAAAAAACTCAGAACAGAACATCGGTTTAATGGATATATTCATTTAAAAACGATTCCTGGCGCAAGCGAAGAGTTGTTACAGGAAGCGGGTATGTATGCTGATCGAATGAGTATAAATCTAGAAATTCCAACAGAAAAAGGTCTAAAATTGGTTGCTCCAGAAAAAGACCTCGATTCTGTACGCAAACCTTTGGCATTTATTAAAAATCAAATTACCAGCTTAAAAACGGAATCCAAACTAATTAAGCATAAGCCGCTTTTTGTTCCTGCTGGTCAAAGCACGCAAATGGTGATTGGTGCAACACCAGAAACGGATTTGGAAATCCTTTCTATTTCGAATGACTTTTACAAGAACTATCAACTAAAACGCGTGTATTACAGTGGTTACATTCCTATCCAAAATGACAATAATTTGCTCCCACAAATTGGCACAAAACCGCCACTCATAAGGGAAAATAGACTGTATCAAGCAGATTGGTTGATGCGTTTTTATGGTTTTAATGTGGACGAAATTGTAGATGCTGAAAATCCACAGCTTGACATGGCAATTGATCCAAAATTATCTTGGGCATTGCGTAATCCGGCATTATTCCCCATCGATATTAACAAGGCAGACTTTGGGGCAATCATAAGAGTTCCTGGAATTGGTCGACAATCGGCTAGAAAAATTGTACAAGCCAGAAAGTTTGGAAGACTACACAGTTACCAGATCCAACAAATGGGTATTGCTTATAATCGTGCAAAGCATTTTATAGTCTGTGCCGATAGTCCGATAGTCCTTGGCACTATTCCGATGGAAATGGTTCGGCGGCAGATATTGCAAGAATCTAGTGCTTCCAAAAAATACTTTACCTCACCGAAGTTGACTTTATTTTCCTGATGACATATAGGTACGACGGTAGTTTTGGCGGATTTTTGTGTTCGATGTTTTGTTCTTTCGAACGCAAAGAATTTCCTATACAAATAGTTATGCAAACACAATTTGCCGCTTCCATTTTTGAAGACTCTCGTCCTATTGAAACAGAAAGCGAAAAGGCGAAAAGAGTGTTTAAAGGTTTGGAAAAAGCAATCGGGCAAAACGAGGCACATTCTTTTTTTCAAGTTTTTCTTTCGGAAGATTCACTAGCAATACAATATGCGTTCAATTTGCTTCATTCGATCTTTGAAGGCAATAAAAATATATTGGAAAACTATGGCGATGAGCAAGTTTTGTATTTTTCTCAAACACTCAAAAAAGTAAGTCGTGAACGGCACAGAATGAAGGCTTTTATTCGTTTTCAGAAGAGTTCGGATGGTTTGTTTTTTGCAGTCATTGCACCCGATTTCAATGTTTTGCCCTTGGTAATTTCTTTTTTCAAAAAAAGATATGCAGATCAAGTTTGGTTGATTTATGATGAAAAACGGAACTATGGTATGATGTACAATAAGATTGCGGTAGAGGAAGTGCAACTAACAGAGTCAGACAAAAATTCGTTGGTGCATAGTTCGCAAAGTGTGCAACTAGACACAACAGAAGAAAAATACCAACAGTTATGGAAAGCTTATTTTAAAAGCACCAATATCGTAGCTCGAAAAAATATCAAGCTTCACCTGCGACACGTACCCAAACGTTACTGGCGTTATCTTACAGAAAAAAAATAGTTTGCATAGGTAATTTTATAAAAAATGAACCTTTTGTATTCGTTTTTGCTTATTTAAAAGGATGGTTCAATTTCTATCATTTTTTAAAGACAAACTTATGGACTTACACTCTGGCCTTGCTTTTTGGTTGGTAAAAAATAAAATGTATGATTATTTTCATCCCTTAGATAAAAATCACAAAACAGAAGTAGCCATCATTGGTTCGGGAATAACCGGTTCGCTCGTTGCGCATGAACTGTGCAAAGTGGGTATTAAAGTTGCTGTTTTTGATAAAAGAACGATTGGCACAGGAAGCACGGTGGCAAGTACAGCGCAGCTTCAATATGAAATTGATGTACCATTATGTAAAATGGTAGATATTGTGGATGAATCTCTTGCTGTAAAAGCCTATCACGCGAGCCTTGAATCTATAAAAGATATTGGGAAAGTCTTAAAAGAAGCTAATATAGATGCAGACTTTAAGAATGTTTCTAGTGTGTGGTTAGCTTCATATAAGAAAGATCTTAAACTATTAGAAAAAGAATTTGCCATTAGAGAAAAGTATAATTTACCTGTTAATTTTTTGGACAAAAGAGAATTAAAAAAATTACACAAAATTGATGCTCCCGGTGCTTTGAAAAATAACGTAGCTGCGCAAATGGATGCTTATGCCGCAGCTACGGGTTTATTGCAACATCATTTAGCTAAATCAGAACTCGAACTATTTACCCATACTAGAATTGTTAAATGGCAGGAAGTTAAAAATGGATATGAACTACAAACCGAGAATGGTCATACCATTCAATGTAAATATGTAGTTGTCGCCGCAGGATTTGAGGCGGGACAATTTTTACCCAGAGAAGTCATGCAATTGCAGTCTACTTACGCACTTATTTCAAAACCTGTACATGAAAAAGAACTATGGCCCGAGCGTTCACTTATTTGGGAGACGAAAGAGCCTTATTTCTATATGCGTACGACTTCGGACAATAGAATGATGATTGGCGGAGAAGATGAGGAATTTAAAGATCCCGTAAAGCGGGATGATTTACTAAGAGAAAAAATCCGAAAGTTGGAAAAGCAGTTTTACAAAACGTATCCAGACATTCCTTTTGAAACAGAAATGGCTTGGTGCGGCACTTTTAGTTCCACCAAAGATGGACTACCTTATATTGGCACGTGGCCAGGAAAAAAGCGCATGTTTTTTGCTTTAGGTTATGGTGGCAATGGCATCACCTTTAGTATGATTGCTGCACAAGTGATTCGCAACATTTTGCAAGGCAAAAAAGATGAGCGCACAGAGGTGTTTTCATTTGAAAGAAAAAGGAAAAAATAAATGGACAAATATGATCTTTTAGATTTTCGTTCCGAAGGCATTTATTGTCCTATTGGAAAATTTTACATTGATCCATGGAAACCAGTGGATTTGGCGGTTATTACGCACGGCCACGCCGATCATGCCAAATGGGGAATGAAAAAATATTTGTGTCATCAGTTTACTGCGCCCATTTTACGGAGTCGTATTTCCCCCGATATTCAAATTGAAACACTCGATTATCATCAAACAATCTATATTAATGGTGTCAAATTAAGTTTGCATCCTGCCGGGCATATTATTGGTTCGGCGCAAATTCGATTAGAATATAAAGGCAAGGTGGTGGTGGTTTCTGGCGATTATAAATTGCAAAATGACGGAATCACCACACCTTTTGAATCGGTGAAATGCCACGAATTTATTACGGAAAGCACTTTTGGATTGCCTATTTACAATTGGTTGTCCATCGAGCAGCAAAACGAACAATTGCGCCAATGGGTTTTGCACAATCAACAAATCGGAAAAACATCCGTTTTTATCGGTTATTCGCTCGGAAAATCGCAGCGCATTATGAAGGCTTTGGAAGGAATGGGCGACATTTTTGTGCATTATTCCATCACCACACTCAATGAGGCGTATGAAAGTGTGGGCATCGATTTGCCCGCTTGGCAACCGGTAGATTTACGTGAAAATGTGAAGCATCTAGATCAGCAAATTGTGTTGTTGCCGCCGGCCTTGTTCGACTCAAAAGTGATTAAAAAAATTCCCAATGCGAGCGAAGCGATTTGTTCGGGTTGGATGCAAGTGCGTGGCGCAAGGCGTTGGCGTAGTGCAGACGCAGGTTTCGCAATCTCAGATCATGCCGATTGGCAAGATTTGTTGACCGCAGTGAAGGCGACGGGAGCAGAAAAAGTGTACGTTACGCATGGCCAAACAGCGATTTTTTCCAAATATCTCAATGAGATTGGCATTCATGCGGTGGAATTGCATACGGAGTTTGGAAATGAGGAAGAAAGTACGGAAAATCAAAATCAGGAGGAAGCATGAAAGCCTTTGCCACATTGATTAAAACGCTGGATAGCACCAATAAAACCAATGCGAAAATGGATGCCATTATCTCATTTTTGCAAGTAGCGAGCAATGCGGACAAACTTTGGTCTTTGGCTTTGTTTACAGGAAAAAGACCAAAAAGAATGGTCAATTCTGCCATGATGAAACAATGGGCGATGCAGGAAGCCAATATTCCAGAATGGTTGTTTGTGGAATCGTATTTGTCTGTTGGTGATCTGGGCGAAACGATTGCGCTGATATTGCCGCCAGCAAAGCATTTTTGGGAATTTTCGCTTTCGGAATGGATGGATAAAATTGCGGCTTTACAAGAAGGAACGGAAGCGGAAAAGAAAATATTTGTAGTGCAAACTTGGCATCATTTGGACTTAACCGAACGCTTTATTTTCAATAAATTAATTGGTGGCAGTTTTCGCATCGGCGTTTCTGCAAAGACGTTGATTAATGCTATTGCCAAACATTTTCAATTGGAATCAAGTGCGGTGGCGCACGCTATTATGGGTGATTGGAATATGTCGGAAATTGATTTTAATCGTTTGATATTAGGAAAATACACCGACACCAATTTATCCAAACCTTATCCTTTTTGCCTGGCGTATCCTTTAGAAAAAGATTTGGCGGAATTAGGTACAATCGACCAATGGCAAATTGAATACAAATGGGATGGCATTCGTGGACAATTAATCAAACGAAATGGCGAAATTTTCATCTGGTCCAGAGGTGAAGAATTGGTCTCAACGCAATTTCCTGAATTGGTGGAAGATTTAAAAAATTGGCAAGGCGATTTTGTTTTGGATGGTGAAATTTTGGCGTACAAAGACGACAAAGTATTGGATTTTAGTGAATTGCAAAAGAGATTGAATCGGAAAACCATTAGCAAAAAAATGCAAGAAGAAATTCCGATTGTTCTTTTTGCCTATGATTTATTGGAAATTGATGGCGAAGATTTACGCAGCTTTTCCATGTCGAAAAGAAGGGGAAAATTGGAAGTATTATTTCAGAAAAATCCATCAGAAAAATTCTTTCTTTCAAAAATTATTGCCATCAAAGATTGGACTGAATTGCCTGATATTCGAGCTAATGCACGAGCAATCAATAGTGAAGGTGTGATGCTGAAAAATCTGGAATCGTCTTATCATGTGGGGCGAAAAAAAGGCGATTGGTGGAAATGGAAAATCGAACCGATGACCATTGATGCGGTGTTGATATATGCGCAAAAAGGCAGCGGCCGCCGAAGTTCGTACTACACAGACTATACTTTTGCGGTGAAAAAAGACGATCAATTGGTGACGATTGCCAAAGCCTATTCTGGACTTACGGACAAAGAAATTCTGGAAGTGAGCCGATTTGTCAACAAAAATGCCATTGAAAAATTTGGACCTGTGCGCACAGTAAAGCCCGAATTGGTTTTTGAGATTGCGTTTGAGGGCATTGGATTTAGCAATCGACACAAGTCTGGTGTGGCACTTCGTTTTCCCAGAATTTTGCGTTGGCGAAAAGATAAAACCGTTCAAGATATTGACGATATTGAAACCATAAAAGAAATGATCCATTAATTTGAAACCTGATTTTACACATACCGTTGGCTATTCCATCGTCTCAGATTGGATGCAAACCAAAGCGCAAACCGCTTTTTCCTTTCAAGAAAAAGCTTGGCAAAAATATGCGTCGGGTTACAGCGGCATGGTGGTTGCGCCCACGGGATTTGGTAAAACGTATTCGATATTTTTGGCGGTTTTAATTGACTTTTTAAATCACCCCAACAACTATAAAAACGGGCTGAAACTCATTTGGATTACGCCTTTGCGTTCTTTGGCCAAAGATTTGGCAAGAGCCATGCAAGAAGCCATTGATGAGATTGGTTTGGACTGGACGGTGGAGGTGCGCAATGGCGATACGGAAGCCAAGCAAAAAGCGCGACAGAGCAGGTCTATGCCCGATATTTTGTTGGTAACGCCCGAAAGTTTGCACTTACTGATGGCGAAAAAATCAAGAGACGTATTTTTCAAAAATCTAAAATGCGTGGTGGTCGACGAATGGCACGAATTGCTCAGTACCAAACGTGGTGTTATGGTGGAATTGGCAACAGCATTTTTACGTTTGCATGCACCCAAATTGCAAGTCTGGGGCATCTCCGCAACAATTGGAAATATCGACGAAGCGATGGATGTTTTGTTGCCAAATTTTGCGAAGAAAGTCAAAATCATTGCCAAAGAAAAAAAGAAAATCGAGATTTTGCCCGTCTATCCCGACTATGTTGAAATTTTGCCTTGGGCGGGGCATTTGGGCGGAAAATTGGTGGAGCAAGTGGTGCCCATCATTTTGCAAAGTAAATCCACTATTTTGTTTACCAATACCCGCAGCCAGAGCGAAATGTGGTACCAATTATTGTTGGAAGCTTATCCTGATTTTGCCGGACAAATAGCCTTGCATCATAGTTCGATCGATGGAAAAATTCGCCAATGGATAGAAGATAATTTGTCGGATGGGCATTTAAAAGCGGTGGTTTCTACCTCGTCGCTAGATTTGGGTGTGGATTTTAAACCCGTGGATACGGTGATACAAATTGGCTCTAGCAAAGGCGTTGCGCGATTTATGCAGCGTGCTGG
>QFOI01000795.1 GCA_003241175.1 Pseudopedobacter saltans | reverse complement strand
CTTTCGCATTAAAAAAGAAATGCTGGTCTCTTTGTCTGTAAGCCGAATCGTGTTCTTCATCAACAATAATCAATCCTAGATTTTCATAAGGTAGAAACAACGAATTACGAGTTCCAATCAGAATTTGGAGTTCATTTTTTTTGATTTTTCGCCAAACTTCTACCCTTTCAAAATCCGTTAGTTTATTATGATAAAATCCGAGTTTCTTTCCGTATTTTTTTTCGAGTCTGATTGTAATTTGTTTAGTCAAAGCAATCTTAGGCAAAAGCAACAAAACATTTTGTCCAGAATTGATGCAATCTTCCATTTTCTCAAGATAAATGTGCGTTTTTCCCGATGAAGTCACACCGTGAAGCAACACATTTTTGTTTTCTTCAAAAGCTTGATTGATTTCTGAAATCGATTTTTTCTGATTTTCTGTCAGTTCTTCAATTTCTTCAATTTCGCCTTCGTAAGAATCGATTCTGTGTTTTTCCAGATAATATTCTGTAACCCAACCTTTTTCAATCAAAGATTTCAGTTGTTGATTGACGAAATTACCTTCATCAAAAACCAAAGATTTCCGGATTGGATTATCTGGATTATCAATTTGTTTTGAAAGGATATTTAAGAAAAGGTCTTTCTGTTTTTTAGCTTTATCGAGTTTCAAAAGAATTATCGCCAAATTCTCTGAAACCAAAGCTTCATCGTTAATTTTCAGATAAGCAATTTCTTTCGCCTTATATTTTTCCGTGATTTTTTCATCCACCGAAATGTATCGTTCATCAATCAGCGCATTGATGGTTTTGATGATTTCTTTTTTTGGAATGAAAGCTTCAATCTCTTGTAAATTCAGCATTTGGCGAACTTCCAAAGCTTGAAGAAGATAGGTTTCGTTGGCATCCAGATTTTGCCAGTCAATAGTTCTTTCGGACAACAATCTGACGTAAGTTTCGCTTTCCAGCTTGAGAGAAGACGGAAACGCCAAACGGTAAATTTCGCCTAGATTACAGAGATAATAGGAGCTCAGCCAATTCCAAAAATCCAATTGT
>QFOI01000794.1 GCA_003241175.1 Pseudopedobacter saltans | reverse complement strand
GGGAACCAATCCAGAAGAATTATTGGCAGCAGCTCACGCTGGATGTTTTACAATGAAAACTTCGGCTTTGTTGACAGAAGCTGGTTATATTCCTGAAACTTTGGAAACCGATTGTAAAATCAGTTTAGATGATGGAAAAGTAACGCTTTCAGAATTAACATTGAATGCAAAAGTTCCTGCCATTTCTGAGGAAGATTTTCAAAAAATCGCCATAGAAGCTAAGGAAACTTGTCCAATTAGTGTTGCTTTTAGTTTTGATAAAACTTTGACGGCAAATCTTATCAATTAAAACACTTGTAACTACTGATTTATTAAAGTCAGAAATTGTAAAACCAAAGATATTCTTTGGTTTTTTTGTCGAAAAATAGTATCTTGTCAGAATTAGAAAATTTATCAATTTTAAATGTTAGAAAAGAAAGAACATCAGTATGAAAGAGCGGTTTTGGTAGGCCTTGTCACCCAAAATCAGGACGAAAGTAAACTGAAAGAATATATGGACGAGCTGGAGTTTCTGGCTTTCACAGCCGGTGCGACAGTCGATAAAAGATTTACACAAAAACTCACACAGCCGGATTCCAAAACCTTCGTCGGAAGCGGAAAAGCACAGGAAATTCGGGAGTATGTAAAAGAAAACGAAATAGGAACCGTGATTTTTGATGACGAATTATCGCCTTCCCAATTGAAAAATCTGGAGAGAGAAATGGAGGTCAAAATCTTGGACAGAACCAATCTTATTCTCGATATTTTCGCGCAAAGAGCACAGACTTCTTATGCAAGAACTCAGGTTGAGCTGGCGCAGTATCAATATCTTTTACCACGATTAACAAGAATGTGGACCCACCTTGAGCGACAGAAAGGGGGAATCGGGATGCGTGGTCCTGGGGAAACGGAAATCGAAACCGACAGAAGGATTATCCGTGACCGAATTACCTTGCTGAAAGACAAGCTGAAAACCATTGACAAACAAATGTCAACCCAACGTCAGAATCGTGGTAAAATGGTGCGCGTTTCGCTCGTTGGGTACACCAATGT
>QFOI01000793.1 GCA_003241175.1 Pseudopedobacter saltans | reverse complement strand
AAGACTAACTATGAAAAAATATTTGGGGTTTCCATTTGCAATTTTTTTGTTGAGTATCGGATCTGCTTCGCATACATTGGCACAGACCAAGGACTTGAAAACGGAAGAAAAAAAACTAGTTGCCATCTGTGCACAAATGTTTCCGGAAAACGACAGTACACAATTTTATTCGGAGGAATTTGAAAAGAGGCTTTCCAATATTGTTAAAAAAAATCCTTCAAGTATTAGCTACCCGTTTAATCAACTCATCCAAAATAACGATTGCTATATTAAAACATCTAGTGATGGAAATTTTAGAATCTATAGTTGGGATTCTCATACAGGAGGAACGATGGTTTTCTATCGAGTGATTTATCAGTGGAAATCCAATGGAAAAGTTTTAACAGATATTCCTCCGGCAGAAGAAGGTGATCCAAAAAGCTTTTGCTCCCAAATTTTTACGGTTGACATAAAAGGTAAATCCTATTATCTTGTGGTAACGAACGGTAATTATTCCACCATGGATGCCAAACAATCCATAGTGGTATATAGTATCGAAGGAAATAAACTATCGAATACGGCGAAATTATTTAAAACCAAAACTAAATCATTTAATAAGATTGACGTTTCCTATGATTTCTTTAGTGTAAAAGATCGGTCGGAAAGACCATTGGAACTTATTAAATATGACGACAAACAAAAGACTGTTTATATACCAGTGGTTGGGGAAAAGGGCAATGTCACTGACAAAAATCTTTTGTATCAACTAAAAGGTGATTATTTTGAGTATATCGGTGTGAAGTAATGAATTCTTGTTAGCATTTGTTCCGAAAAAGTAAAACGGCTTGAAGTTTATTCAAGCCGTTTTATTGTTTAAGAATGTGAATGTTATTTGCCAAATTGCATGTTTTTAATAATACCATTGGTTATGATAGACGAATCCCCTACATGTCCGTCAAACCAAGATTTCCCAGAAAATGTTGCATCAAAATATAGCCCTCGTACTTCTGTAATTTTAATTTGCACCGTATTTTTCATAGTTTTCTGATAATCGGGAT
>QFOI01000792.1 GCA_003241175.1 Pseudopedobacter saltans | reverse complement strand
AGATATCGTATTGAATCCACTTGGGGTACCTTCCCGTATGAACATCGGTCAGATCTACGAAACTGTTCTTGGATGGGCAGGTAAGCAGCTTGGACTAAAATTCGCAACGCCGATCTTCGACGGAGCTAGTTTAGATCAAATTACCGAATACACCGAGCAGGCAGCACTTCCTAAATTCGGAAACACACACCTTTACGATGGTGGAACAGGGGAGAGATTTACTCAGCCAGCTACTGTTGGTGTGATCTATATGCTGAAGTTAGGACACATGGTAGATGATAAGATGCACGCACGTTCTATCGGACCGTACTCATTGATTACGCAGCAGCCATTAGGAGGTAAAGCGCAATTCGGAGGTCAGAGATTCGGAGAGATGGAGGTTTGGGCTCTTGAAGCATTCGGAGCATCCAATATCCTGAGAGAAATCCTGACTGTGAAGTCGGATGACGTGATTGGTAGAGCAAAAACTTATGAAGCAATTGCCAAAGGTGAAGCAATGCCAGAACCTGGTATCCCAGAATCTTTCAACGTATTACTTCACGAGTTACAAGGTCTTGGACTTGATGTAAGACTTGAAGAATAATTTTAAATTTTAAATGATGAATTTTAGATGGTCTTAGTTTCTGTGCATTAGCATTTAATCTAAAATCTAAAATCTAAAATCTAAAATCTGATCAAAAAATGTCAAATAAAAATAAAACAAGTCGATTTAATAAAATCACTATTGGTTTGGCTTCACCAGAATCTATTCTTCAGGAATCGAGAGGAGAAGTTCTAAAACCGGAAACGATCAACTATCGTACGCACAAGCCGGAAAGAGACGGGTTGTTCTGCGAGAAGATTTTTGGTCCTGTAAAAGACTACGAATGTGCTTGTGGAAAATACAAAAGAATCCGATACAAAGGAATCGTTTGTGACAGATGTGGGGTAGAAGTTACAGAGAAAAAAGTACGTAGAGAGAGAATCGGACACATCAATCTTGTGGTGCCTGTGGCGCACATCTGGTATTTCCGTTCTTTACCGAACAAAATTGGTTA
>QFOI01000791.1 GCA_003241175.1 Pseudopedobacter saltans | reverse complement strand
GCAAAATCTTTTAAATCCTTAATCATTTCGGCAGGAAGCTCTGTCTTCGGTTGATTAGCCTCTTCTGGTTTTAATCCCGTTATTCCACGTTTGGTAAGTAATGACCTGTATGCTTCTACCTTTTTGTTAATTTCATCATCTGAAGCATCAACATTTAATGTACCTTTTATCATTTCCACTTCTAACGGATCAAGCCCTTTGGCGGCTTTTTCTACCTTACTTTCAAAATCAGCCTTTTTTGATTTTTCGGTTTGCGCTGCAAGTGTTTGGGACAGACTGTCAAATTGATCCTTTAATGCCTTGTATGCTTCCGATTCTTCAAATTTCTCTGATTTGTTTAGATCCTCTTTCGGTTTTGACTTGGTACGAATTTCATCAAATAAAGACTGGATAGTTTTTACATCACCAGTATCACCCCATTTTTTAATCGTTTCCTTATCTAACTTAGAAAGCACCTGTTTCCCGAAGTTTTGCAATTCCTCGCTGGAATAATCTTCTACTCCCTTAGGCTTTGTTAATGTTTTGAAAGTATCAACCCATTCGTTAAGCTTTGTTTCGTCCTCAAAGATGATACCAGTAGCAATTTTAGTATCAAGCCCCTCTGCTGTGAGTTTCTCTGTTACTTTTTCTGCTTCTACTGCCATAATATAATTTATTTTAAGATTTATGCGGTAAATATATAAAAAAATAATTGTATATGCAACTAATTAAGGATAAAATGCGTGAAACTCATTTTTAAATACTGCAAATATAATAAAAGGGTGCATTTTTTATTAAAATAATTTGGAGGTTATATAAAAGGGATGCATATTTTATCTTCCATTTACCCCCGTTTTATTTGGTGGCACTGTTTCTTTTTGAGTGGGAGCTACCGTAGTATTAGTATTTGCCTCAACAACAGCGTTAGCAATCTTTCTAATCGTTTCTTGGTCATTGAAAGGAAGTAATTCTGCTCCTTTTTCAGTGGTTGTAATACCTGCACTAATAGCATTCATTAGCATATTCACCAATTCGGATAAAGAATCGGGCAAAATTGAAT
>QFOI01000790.1 GCA_003241175.1 Pseudopedobacter saltans | reverse complement strand
GCCAAGACCTTCTGTATAAGGTTTTCTACCTACAGAAACGAGAACATAATCTCCTTCTACAGCTACTTCTTCACCTTTTTTATCTTTTGCTGTAATTTTAACAGTATCACCATTTCTTTCTACCGATTGAACACCTGTAGAAAGCATAAATTTCATACCTTGCTTTTTAAGAACTTTTGTTAATTCTTTAGACAAAGCACCATCCATCGTCGGGATAATTTTGTCCATAAATTCTACTACAGTTACTTGAGAACCTAATCTCAGATAAACTGACCCCAACTCAAGACCAATAACACCACCACCAATTACGATAAGGTGTTTTGGAACTTCTTTTAATTCAAGAGCTTCAGTAGAAGTTATTATTCTTTCTTTGTCAATTTTGATAAAAGGAAGAGACGATGGTTTAGAACCTGTAGCGATAATGGTGTTTTTAGCCTCAATCACTTCCGAAGAACCGTCATTTTTAGTTACTTTAATATGAGTAGCATCTTCAAATGAACCTAATCCTTCAAAAACAGTGATTTTGTTTTTATCCATAAGGTATTTGATACCCGAAACATTCTGATCAACAACACCTTTTTTACGGGCAATCATCTGCTCAATATTTACTTTAATTTCAAAAATAGATTGAGGTGGATGACCAGTAAACACATTCATTTCTTGGAGCTCAATCATTCCAACAGGAGGATCTATATAGCACGCCAACAGATAATTAATAACCTTTATAGGGTTATGACTAGAAGCGGCCCAGTCTTCTAGTTGTTTTTCGCTGTAAACCGAACGGCCACCTGCTAGCTTCATAAGCTCTTTTGTTGAACTTGCGGTTGCAACCTCCTCAAGAATGCCAATGGTAGTAAACGCCTGAGATGGGTCGTGCTTGGATTTTCCCTTGTAGAAAAACAAAAGCGAGCCTGGCTCCCCCAAATTTGATTTAGCACGACAAAGATATACTTTCCGAATAGTATTTCCTGGTCGCTGCGGGCCTACCAATCCAGCATTTTCAAACAAATCTCCTTGATAGTCAGATTTCAAGTCCGGATA
>QFOI01000140.1 GCA_003241175.1 Pseudopedobacter saltans | reverse complement strand
ACGATAAAGGAGATAAGGGTTTTGTTCCCTTTATCATTCAACAATCCATTCAAAATGGAAAAGCGGCTTATCCTAATGACGGTACTAATCGCTGGCCTGCGGTGAATCGTCAAGATGCTGCAAGTCTGTTTATTTTGGCTTTGGAAAAAGGGAAAGCTGGCGCAGTTTATCAAGCTATCGGAGATGAAGGTATTCCTTTGAAAGAAATTGCGAGAGTCATTTCAGAAGAAAAAAATCTTCCTTTGGTTTCCGTAACAGGAGATGAATTGGCGCAACAATTTCAGTGGATGGCATATTTCATTCAATTTGACAGTCCTGCAAAAGCGGACGCAACAAAAGCGGAATTAGGCTGGAAGCCAACGCATATCGGACTTTTGGAAGATATGCGAGAACATTATTTCTAGTAAAATTCATTCAAAAGCGACTAAAATTAGTCGCTTTTTTTATCTGTGGTTCTAAGCAAAATATCTTTAAACATTGGTGAGGTGAATAATATATGTTTAGTATTCTGTAATTTTATAGATACTTAACCTATAATAAATGCGCTTATTTATATCTCTGACAATCTTATTCCTAATTAATGGAAATTTTGCTTCGGGGCAACAAAAGCAAAAGTATAATTTGGGTGATGGTGTTGTTATTGTTCAATACAAAAATTACGAAAAGAATTTCAAACTTATCGTTTTATATAAAGATAGTAGCTGCAAAATTCCATTTATTAAGCTGCTCGCGGAAAATACGAATTGTCCAACTTGTTTTGGTTGCGCCGAGCCCACGCATTATTACAAAGGTCCTATTAAACCGTTCTCCTGTAATTTGATGAATGGGATCGTATTTGTCGGACGAAAATGTGGAAATAATGCCTATCAAATATTCACAGATCGGTCTGGAACTGTTGCATACATTGCACCAAATGTAGACACCAAATATTATACTTGGTCGCAGTATATGAATGATCGCAGCAATAACGGAGATTATTTCCTATTTGTGCGGCAATGGGATTCCACCGTAATTTACAATAAAAAATATAGTCTTAAACATTTACCCAAACCCAATCGCAGTTTACAAGTTGGTACACACATCAAGGATATTGACTATGTGAAATTCTATCCTATGTTAGTGGATGGTTATTGGATGAAATTGAAAGCGAAGCGAAATGATCGAACTATAGGCTATTATTGGGTCATTTGGCGTAACGAAACAGAATGGCTGGTGGGATTTAAATTTGATCCTAATTAATTTTTTTACAAATTCAATCCTTTCCAAAACGGTAGCATGGAGAATCCAATTTGTACATAAGGAACTACATGCAAATTATTTTTGATCAAGTAATCATTGGGTTTAGAATATTTTTCCAAAATCCTTGATTTTAAAGGCGTATTTATACCGCTACTCAAACTTATAAATGCTTTTTTACTCAATCTATATTCGGCTAATAGCCCGGATTTGATTTCTAAATAAGAAAATACCAATTTTTGATTGTTGCCAGGAGTTAGATTGTCTTGATCAAAAAAGGAGTTGTATCCTATCATATCATTGGAAAAAGCCAAGGAGAATTTCTTTGAAAATTCTCTACGAACGGCCAATCTATAAGGCAAGTCCAGCATAAAATCTAACTTGGCATCTGTAAATTTATGGTAGTAACTAAATGTGGGTAAAAACGGTGAAGGACTAGAAGGATCATACAAAAAAGCAGCACCCACAGACATTTGTGTTGTTGCCGTTCTTTTCAAAGTGAGATTTGCCATGGCAATAGCAGTCAATTGCGCTTTGTCAAAACTGCCAGTAAACATCCCATTTGCCATTCCAATAATGGTTAAATCTTTTCCAAACAACTTTTGTTGAGTTGCAAATGTCAAACCAGTGTTTAACATTTGCATGGATTTGGTTGTATTTTCAATACTACCATTCGGTAAATTAGTCCCTACATGAAATATTTGATTTACAAATCCAAAATTGGCAATTATTGTACTTTTTCCGCGTTGCAAAATTGGCATATTCATATTGACTCGTGTGCGCTCAATTCGTAATTTTCCACTTGATACCTCCGTACCATCTTTTAATTTGGAGGTCATATCACTTGTTCCTTGTTCCTCATGAACCACATAAAATTGACGCAAACGAGGATTCAATATGGCAGCATTTTCTATATACTGAGCACGCATAGCCTCCATCGTTGCGGAATCTGGCTGGCTGGGTTTTGAAGTATCTTTTTGTGCAAAAGCGAAATTTAATGAGAATGTGCAGACGGAAACTAAAAGAAAATGACGCATACGTTTAAATGAATTTGCCCAAATATAGCATTGCCAATATTCAAACAAAATTAACTCAATGGTGAAACGCTCAATTTAAGGACTAAAACAGCCAAAAATAGATTTGAAGGTATTTACAATTCTTCACCTGATAGCCATTTTAAAAACTGTGGTGATTTTTCTCTACTGATTAGAATGTCGGCATCGTGCGGAACATTGACACTGATAGATAATTTGCGAGAAAGTATATTGGATGCGTGTTTCACGACATTTCTGTGAATCAAGTATTGTCTATTAACTCGAAAAAAAGTATTCCCCGCAATTTGTTCTAATTCATTCAAAGATTTACTGGGATGATATTTTTCTCCATCAAATGTAACCGCATTCACTACATTATTTTCCAAATAAAAAAGTGCAAATTGATCAAATTTAATCGGGATAATCATATCTCTGTGACGAATCAATAAGGACGCTGGTTTGGGTGGTGAAAATTTGAATATTTCCGTCAACACTGCATATTTTTGTTTGATCGTTTCCTCTTGATTGCCTGTTAATTGTTTGAATTTTTCCAGCGATTTACGAACCTCTTTTTCTGTAAATGGTTTCAATATATAGTCGATTCCGTTTGCCTTAAAGGCTGTCAACGCATACTCGTCATAAGCCGTGCAAAAAACAACAGGAATGCGTAGTTTGGACAAAATGTCAAAACTTAAACCATCACCCAAACGAATATCACTAAAGATTAAATCAACTTCTATTTTTTGTGTAAAATAAGCCAAACCTTCAGCTACAGATTTAATAATTTTTACAATTTCTATAGTTGGATCTATAGTAGTTAATGTTGCCGACAAGTCTGCAGCAGTAAGCCTTTCGTCTTCAATGATGATAATTTTCATTAATCCAATAATTTTAATCGCACATCAAATCTACCATCATTTGTGAGTATTTGAATAGGTGCTTCATTTAACAATTTATAGCGCTCAGAGAGATTAGAAAGTCCGTTACCCGTTGATTCAGGCACTTGTAGGCGAATGCGCATCGTGTTACGAACGACTATATAATTTCCGTCTTCAAATATCTCTAAGCTAATAGGTTTTTCTTCTGTAAAATCATTGTGTTTAAATGCATTTTCAATCAATGGTTGTAAGGAAAAGTAAGGCAAACGCTTTGTTTCACAAGTATTTTTGGAAACTTGTACTTTATAGTTCATTGCCGAACCAAATCTTATTTCTTGCATTTTGATATAATGATTACAAAATTCCAATTCGTCTTGTACTAAAACAGTGTGCGAAGTTTTATGCACTAAAGATTCTCTTAAAAAGCTAGCCAAATGCACTAAATATTCTTCACCTAATTTTGCATCATATTTATACAAAGATTTCATAGTAGCCAACGCATTAAATAAAAAATGTGGCTGTAATTGCTGACGTAACAAAAGATTGGAAGCGTCTGCCAGATTAGCTTTCAGCGACAGGTTTTCAATTTCTTTTCTCGACTCATTATATTGAGAAATGACTAAACGTTGAATCAATAAAACGACAATATCCGAACAAAAAACAGATAGCGCAACTATGGGAAATTTGGTTACTTTATCTATTTCATAATTATGAATAAATGTATGTGCCAAAAAACGAGAAACATACCAAGAAATGGCCCAAGAAATTAGCGTACCAATATAGCTTACTAAAAGAAATAAAAGCTTTCGCAATTTTTTTGTTTTAAATTGATTGGCTCTTTCGAATAATAAGATATTGAACCAATTCGTAAACAAAAAGAATACAAACGCTCCTACAAAGCGGTAGATGATTACGCCTTGAACCTTGCCAGATGCCCAAAAAAAGAATACCATCATCAGCGAAATCGCAAATGACAGGGTAAAACTTAACCTGAATAATTTGGTTTTGGGAAATTGGTTCATAATCTCCAAAAATACAATTTCAGGATTATAGAACAAGTTCTAATGGAGCGAAACGGACAATTTCTGATTGAAGTAGCCATAATTATGTCTCAATTGATAAACATAATTGACGTGTCTAACAATAAAACGAGCAACTATAAAATTATAGTTGCTCGTTTTATTGTTTATTGAAATTCGACACTAAATTTCTGGAGCTAAAGGCCAATCTACAGGAATATCGGTCAAAGCATGTAAATAATTAGTCATGATTTTATCGCCAATTAAAACTACAATATCTACCAAATTTCCTTCTGTGTAACCAGCCGCAAAAAAAGCATCTAAAATTTCGGCAGCGGCATGTCCTTTGTTTTCAACTGTGCTTTTTACTAATTGCGCTAAAGCATTATATTTTGCATCAAATGTGATATTTGCCTTACGAATTTCAATTATTTGTTCGTCCGTAAAACCTTGCATTTTCGCTAATTGTGTATGTGCACTCAAGCAATAAATACATTGATTATATTGGCTTACAACTAAGTTTACAATTTCTTTTTCTTTACTTTTTAGGGAAGTTTTTCCAGATTGTAAGGTCAAATAAATAGTACGGTTAAGAATTGAACAAAAAATGTTTAATTTTAAATTGTATAATATGAGGAAGCAACAATTTACGGCAACACAAATTGCCCAGGTATTAAAAGAGTATTCCAACGGAAAAAGTGTGGAAGAGCTTATTCGGGAATATGGGGTAAGCAAAGTGACCATTTATAACTGGCGCAAGAAATATGGAGGAATGGACGCCAGTGAAATGAAACGGATCAAGGAACTGGAGGAGGAAAACCAGCGGTTAAAGCGCATGTATGCCAATCTGGCGATGGAGTTGGACGTAGCCAAATACATTATCGAAAAAAAGCTCTAAAGCCTTGCCACAAAAGAGCGCTGATAGAAGATTTGCGTAAAGAACGCCCACAGGTAGTGAGCAAGGCATGTAAGGTATTACAATTAAGTCGAAGCGTGTTGCAATATAAATCCATTAAAGACGATAGTACTTATATAGAAGCATTGCGCAGCTTGTCGGAACGGCACCCTAGGGAAGGTTTTTGGAAAAGCTATCATCGGCTTCGCAATCGAGGCTTGGTGGTAAACCATAAGAAGCTGTACCGCATTTATAAAACCATAGGTTTAACGCTTAGACGCAAATGCAAGAAAAGACTCCCTCGGCGGGAAAAGCATCCCTTGTTTGTTCCAGAAGGATTTACACAGGGCTGGAGTATAGATTTTACGAGTGATGTGTTATCCAATGGAAGAAAATTCAGAAGTTTTAATGTGATAGATGACTATAACAGAGAAGTGTTGTTTATCGAAGTGGATTATAGTTTGAAAAGCAGTCGGGAAGTCTGGGTATTGCAGCATTTGATAGCACGCTACGGTAAACCACACAACATCCGCATGGACAATGGTCCGGAATTGATTGCAGGTTTGATGCAAAGCTGGAGTCAGTCCAACGATATCCATTTTCAGTACATCCAACCGGGCAAGCCAATGCAGAACGGCTTTATAGAACGGTTTAACAGAACCTATCGGGAAAATGTATTGAATGCTTATATCTTTGAAAGTTTGGAAGATGTAATGGCAATTACAGATGATTTTGTGAAGGACTATAACCATGAACGCCCCCATGATGCATTAGGAGGAATATCACCGGTAAATTATCGCAAAAGCTCGGTCGCAAATTTTGAAGGGGTTCGTTCTGCTTCGGCTACGCCTGCGCTACACTCACCCCTTCAAAATTCTTTGGCTGATGAAAAGAAAATAGTTTAGTTTTAACTTGTACTAAAACGAGGAAGTCTACACTAAAGCCAAAAAATTAGTGTATGAAGTCATTTATGAAGATATTCCAATTAACTATGATACGATGCTTTATAATAAATTTACAAAGTTAGATTCCATCGTGTTGCTTTTAGAGTCCGAAAAGATATTAAACACACTCGGTCATAAAAACTGGTTAAAGGCTAATAATGCAAAAGCTTACCAAATTGAAATAAACTATTAACATGGCTACCCTAAACATAAAAAATTTAAACCTTTATAACATTTATACATGTGGCAACCTATCACATGAACTGTTTAAATAAAAGACTTACGACTAGTCAATCTTCCCCAAAAACACCCCCCCACCCCATTCTTCATAATTTGTTCAGATTTGTGATTGATGTTTGCAATGTAGACAGAAAAAAAGCCTGTGTTCACCAAAAACGTCAGATATGAATATTGTTATTCTTTTTTTAGCAACTATAGTAGCATTTTGGTTAAGTGCAGTGGCGGGAGGTGGAGCCAGTTTGATATTGATTCCAATATTGAATTCGATGCTCCCTCCTATGATGGTACCTGTTTCACTAACCATTGGAACATTTACTAGCAATGCGTCTAGAATTGCCGTATTCCGCAAAAACATCAATTGGAAAATTTTTGCATGGTTTGTTCCATTCTCAATACCTGCAGTCATATTGGGTGCGTGGATTATAAAATACGCAAACCCAACTTATCTGGAATTCTTAATTAGTTTTTTCCTGATTGCCAACCTATCTCAATTGTTCAAAAAGAAAAAAGATGTAGGCGACAATCTACCTAAGACCAAACATTTACACGGAAAACTTGCTGTCATTGGTTTTCTGGCGGGATTTATTTCCGGTTTGACTGGAGCTGTAGGACTATTATTCAACAGATTTTACCTAAAATTTGGTTTAAAAAAAGAAGAAATAATTGCAACAAGAGCAGCCAACGAGATTTTCTTGCATCTAATTAAACTTATCACCTATTTTTCCTTAGGTTTATTTTCCACGTCTGCAGTAAGTATGGGAATTACTATAGCTATTGCCTCTTTGGTATCGTCGATAACTATAAAATATATTTTACCTTACATAAGTGAGCATATTTTTAGAAATATCGGATACACGGCGATGGTTATTTCGGGTTTTGTTTTAATGTTTAGTTCTATCAAGAACATTCAAAAAGAAAATAAATTAGTAGTAGAAACGGAACTAGTAGACGGAAAACCGTTGAAAAGTTTTAGTTGGAGAGAACATAATTTTTCTATTGAGTTCAGTCATCAAAATGGAATAATGATCGAGCAACCTGTGAGTGTGGTTGACCTTCCGCTGCACCTACAAGAAAAATTCCATAGTTATAGTAACGAATTCGACAAAGTTAACTTGGAAAAAATAATCCGATTAGGAAAAGAGCCTTTGTATGAGTTTTCTTGCTATGTAGGGAATAGAGTTGCCAAACTAGAAATGCATCAATAATTATTTGTCATGAAAGTTCTAGTGTATAGTTTTCTGTGTTTGATTTTTATGTCACTTGGGAAAACAATTTTAGCTCAAGATTCTTTAAAAGAAAAATTCAAAACACCATTCTATGACAGCTTAACACCTACAAGTCGGGTTAGCATGGATAAAGACTATCGTTTTAGTGTCAAAAAATTAATCATTCCAAGCGTTTTTATTGCCTATGGCACTCTAAGCATGACAGTTGGTCCGTTGAAGACACTCAATCATTCTACAGCCAATGAAGTGAACGAAGATCATCCTAAAAAAACTTCATTGGATAACTATACGCAATATGCACCAATAGCAATGGTATATGGAGCTAATTGGCTAGGTCTAAAGGGAAAACACAATTTCAAGGAAAGAACTTTATTGTTAGCGACAACCGGATTAATAACCTTAGCCTTAGTGGAGCCTACAAAACATTTTGTAAAAGAGGAAAGACCTGACGGATCCAATTCCTATTCTTTTCCATCTGGGCATTCTGCAACTGCATTTGCTACCGCTACATTCCAATATATGGAATACAAGGATGAAAATAAATGGTTCGCCTTAGCAGGATATCCTTTAGCCGTATTCACAGGCGTTTATAGAGTGATTAACAATAAACACTATATTGGTGATGTTGCGGCCGGTGCAGGTATCGGAATACTTTCGGCACAAATGGCTTATTGGCTTTTTCCGACCGTCAATAAGTTATTTTCAAAGAAAAAAACGAGCAACGTGATGGTGTCGCCATTTTATCAAAATGGTACTATCGGGCTCGGATTGGTCAAAGTGTTTTAAATTGTATTTTCCTTATTGTTAAAACAGTTTCAAAATGTGGTGGATATATGCTTTACTATCGGCCGTTTTTGCATCCTTAACGGC